>JAOTYQ010000320.1 GCA_029861725.1 Acidimicrobiia bacterium
CTCTCGGCTGTGTCCTCGGCTGTGCTCTCGGCTGTGTCCTCGGCTGTGCCGTCGAACTGACCGGGACCGATCAGCCGGTACAGGACGGCCATGCGCACGGGCATTCCGGCCGCGACCTGGTCGAGCACGATCGCTCGGCCGTCGTCGGCCACCTCCGGGTCGATCTCCACCCCCCGGTTCATCGGTCCGGGGTGCATGATCAGACCATCGGGCCTGAGCCGGGTAAGGCGGTCGCGGGTGAGGCCGTAGCGGGCTCGGTACTCCCGCGAGCTGGGGAGGAGGGCGCGCTCCAGCCGCTCGGTCTGGATCCGCAACAGGTAGACAACGTCGAGATCGGGCAGGACGGCGTCGAGGTCGGGCTCGACCTTCACCGGCCAACCCGCCAGGCTCACCGGCAGCATCGTGCGCGGCGCGACAAGGACGACCTCGGCGCCGAGCTTGGCAAAGGCATCGACGTTGGACCGGGCCACCCTCGAGTGGTTGATGTCGCCACAGATCGCGATCCGCTTGCCTTCGAGGGTGCCGAGCCGCTCGCGGATCGTGTAGCAATCGAGCAGGGCTTGGGTGGGGTGCTGGTGCCAACCGTCGCCGGCGTTGATGACCGACGCGTCGGTCCACTCGGTCAACTGCTGCGGCACACCGGAAGAGGCGTGACGAACGACGAGGGCGTCGACACCCATCGCCGAGATCGTCTCGACCGTGTCGCGCAGCGACTCACCCTTCTTCACCGCCGAGGAGCCGGCACTGAAGGTGACGACATCGGCCGATAGACGGCGAGCTGCGAGGTCGAAGCTGGTCCTGGTGCGGGTGGAGTCCTCGAAGAAGACCATGACCACGGTCTTGCCCCGCAGAGCCGGGACCTTCTTGATGTCGCGACGCTGGACCTCGGCGAAGCTCCCGGCCAGGTCGAGCAGGTCGTGCAGGTCGACCGCCCGCAGATCGGCTACCGACAGCAGGTGCTTCATGGCATGCCCCCGGGCTGCTTGGCGACCTCGCCGAGCTCGATCCCGTCCAGGGTGGCGTTGACCACCTCGTCGCGTCGGGTCGGCAGGTTCTTGCCGACGTAGTCGGGCCGGATGGGCAGCTCCCGGTGGCCCCGATCGACCATCACCGCCAGCTGCACCGACCGCGGTCGGCCCTGATCGATGATGGCGTCGAGCGCCGCCCGGATGGTCCGCCCCGTGAACAGCACGTCGTCGACGAGGATCACCACCTTCCGGTTGATGTCGAATGACACATCGGTGGCCGCTTCGGGGAGGACCGGTCGGAGGTTGATGTCGTCTCGGTAGAAGGCGACGTCGAGCTTGCCGACCGACACCTCGACACCCTCGATGTCGAGCAATGCGGCCGCCAGGGCCTCGGCGAAGGGGACCCCACCGGTCTGCAGGCCGATGATCACGACCTCCTCGAGCCCGGAGTTGCGCTCGACCACTTCGTGGGCCATGCGGCGCACGGCCCGCCCGACCGCTTCGCTGTCGAGCACCGTGTTGCGGGGAATGAAAACGCCCCCGTACGGGGGCGTTCGTTTGCGTTCGCGTTCAGCCACAGCGAATCTCCTTCCGTGCCGGCCTCACAGGACCGGCTTCACGGACCTCGACCGACTGTAGCGAGTCCGATCGGCTCCCGCGCGCTGCCTTCGAGCAGGCCGGCAGGTCGGGGGGCTCAGCCGTCGATGGCGGCCGCCAAGAGCGCCGGCAGCGGGCGGTGGTGGACGATGGCGAGCTCGTTCGTTGTCCGGGTGATCGCCACGTAGAGCAGGCTGAGGCCGTGCCGCTCGTCGAGGAATCTCGCTGGTTCCACGAGCACGACGGAGTCGAACTCGAGCCCTTTGGCCTGCCATGGGTCGAGGAACACCGTACCGTCGAGGGCCCCGCTGAGCGCATCGTCACCGGAGCGCTCGTTGGGCGCTCGCCCCTCCTGGCAGAGGTCGAGCCCGATCACCGCCAGCCGCCCGTCTGGCCGCTCCGCTCGGCACTGCCGGAGGTAGGCGGCCAGCTCACCGTCGAGGTCGCCGAGGCGCGCGACGGTCGGTCGCGTACCGACCGACCGGATCGACTGCGACCCACTCAGACCGGGGGCCAGCTCGGCGAGCACGGCCGACGCCAGCTCGTTGATCTCGGCCGGTGAGCGGTAGTTGATCGTGAGCTCGGACTGGGCGAAGCCCTGGAAGTCGGGCGGTAGGTGATCGGCCCACTCCCCCGACTCCCCGATCGAGCGCTGGGCCAGGTCGCCGACGAGGGTGATGCCACCACCATGGGAGCGACGGGCGATCATGCGCCACTGCATGGGGGTCAGGTCTTGCGCCTCGTCGACGATCACATGACCGAACCGCCACGACCGCTCGCCGATCGCCTGCTCGGCGATCGTCTCGCCACGATCGAGCAGGGAGTCGGGGGCGTCGACGTCGAGCTCACCGATCGGGGTGCCGTCGCTCTCGAACGCCAACCCATCGACCGGTTCGAGGCCGATCATCCGGTCCTGGGATCCGACCGGTCCAGTCTCGGTCACAGAGCAACCTCCCCGTCAGAGGGCGCGGTGGGGTCGGGCCCGATCGGGCTGGACTCATAGTAGATCCGCTCGCCGAACACCGGGTCGTCGAGGCCGAGGTCGTCGAGCTCGTCGGCCGGGTCGCCGGCGCGGAGATCACCGACGACAGCGTGGTCGCCCGGGCCGCCGTCGTCGGCGACCACGTCGCCGTCGGACGCGCCGCTGTCGACCGGGTCGCCGGACTCGATCACGGCGTCGGCCAGCTCGAACTCGTCGGCTTCGTCGCGCTCGACGTCGCGCTCGTCGAGCTCATCGATCGCACCGCCGCCGAGGAGGTGCTCCAGTTCGTCGAGCAGGGGGATGTCGGCCTCGCTCCATCTGATCGTGTCGAGCTCGGCCTCGGAGGTCCTCGGCCGGAACAGGGAGGCGACTTCCGCCGCGGTCAGCGCACTGACCCTCCCGGCCGAGGCGAGCAGCGCTCGGGAACCGAGGAGATCGTTGAGGGCCTGCTCGGCGGTGAGGTGTGGCCAATGGCGGAGGAGGAACCGGCGAACGTCGACCGACGAAGCGAAGGTCTCGTTGGCGTCGGTCAGGTTGTCGAACGAGGGGCTGTAGACCGCAGCGCTGAGCGCCTCGATGACCCCCTCCCGGAATGCCCGGGCCCCTTCGTTGTGGCTCGGGTGTCGCAACGAACGGTCGAACAAAGCCTCCAGGTCGGTCTGAGGCAGCACAACCCGGCGCGAGCCGTAGTAGACGCGGAGGTCGGCGACCGGGCGTCGCTGCCGATCGGCGACGGCGCGGGCCAGGAGGTCGGCCATCGTCGCCCTGCCCTTGATCTCCGCAACCTCGGGCGGATCGTGGAGGCCGAGGAGGACGCCGGGGAAGAGCTTGGCCACGGTCACCGACACCACGCCCGTCTCCCCGAGCGAGGGAAGGACCCCGCGGATGTAGCCGAGGAACTCGTTCGTGGGACCGACGACGAGCACGCCGGTCTCGCTGAGGTCGGCCCGTTGGTCGTAGAGCAGGTAGGCCGCCCGGTGCAGGGCGACGACCGTCTTGCCGGTGCCGGGGCCACCCTGGACGACCAGCGGCTTGTTGCTCGGGGCGCGGATGACGGCGTCCTGCTCGGCCTGGATCGTGGCGACGACCGAGCGCATCTGGGCCTCGGTCGGCGCGGTTACCGAGGCCAAGAGGGCCGCTTCGCCCCGCAGGCCGTTGCCCGCCTCGAGCACGCCGAGCCCGAACACCTCATCGGAGTAGCTCTGGAGCGCAGTGGTGCTCGACGTCACGCCATCGCCGTAGAGCAGATGGCGGCGACGCTCGATCCCGAGCCGGTCGAGCGGGGTCGCCCGGTAGAAGGGCACTGCGGCCTCGGCCCGCCAGTCGACGAGGAGTGCCTGCTCGCCGTCGATCACACTGAGGCGACCAACGTTGACCCGCTGCCCGGCGTCGTCAGAGGTGTACCCGAAGGCGAGGGCCTGGCCCATCGCCTCCAGCTCGTTGACCCGGCGATAGGCGTGCATCGCCCGATCAGCGAACTGGCGCACCAGAGCCGCAGCGACCGCAGCGTCGGCCTCGGCGTCTTCGTCGTAGAGGTCGCGGATGCCGTCTTCGGTCGCTTCGGCCGCTTCGGCCGCGAGCCGCTCAGCGGTCAGCCGGGCGGCCCGGAGATGCTTGGCGTGGGCGGCCTGGATCCGGCGCAGGTAGGCCCGTTCGGCCTCGAGTTGGTCGGATTCGGTCTCGGTCACCACGCAGCAACTGGCGCTTTCGTTCGGCTCGTCTCGCTCCGCTGTCGGCCGCGAAGCCGACCGGCTGAGTACCGCCAACGGTAGGGATTGTACTGGTCGAGCGCCGGGTCGGGCGAAGACCCGGTCCGACCCCGAACCCTCCGGTTGGGGTAGCCGGTCAGAGGTCGAGGTCGCCGAGCAGGCGGCTGATCAGGATCTTCTGGACCTCCGAGGTGCCCTCGTAGATCTGGTACACCCGGACATCGCGGTAGATCTTCTCGACCGGGTAGTCGTTGAGGTAGCCGTAACCACCGTGGATCTGGATGGCAGCCGAGGCCACCCGCTCAGCCATCTGGGAAGCGAACAACTTCGCCATAGACGCCTCCCGAGCGCACTCGAGACCGCCATCACGCATTGAGGCCGCGTGGAGGTAGAGCTGGCGAGCGGCCTCGATCTGTGTGGCCATGTCGGCCAGCTCGAAACCGATGGCCTGGTGCTCGATGATCGGCCGACCGAACGTCACCCGCTCCCCGGCGTAGGCTCTCGCCGCCCGTAACGCCGCCCTGGCCCCACCGGTGGCCTGGGCCGCGACTCCGATGCGACCGAGCGACAGGTTGCCGAGGGCGATCCCCAGTCCCCGACCGGGCTCGCCGAGCACGTCGCCGAGGGGAACCCGCATCTCGTCGAAGGCCACCTGACAGGTGTCGTTCGTGCGATGCCCGAGCTTGGCCTCGTTCGAGATGACCCGGTAGCCGGGGTTGTCGGTCGGTGTTATGAAGGCGGTGATCCCCCGTTTCCCGGCAGTGGGGTCGGTGACGGCGATGATCATGGCCAGGTCGGCGAGGGAGCCGGCGGTGATGAACGCCTTCTGGCCGGAGAGCACGTACTCGTCGCCGTCGAGCACGGCCCGGGTCGTGATGGCGGCGGCGTCGGAGCCGGTGTGGGGCTCGGTGAGGTGGATGCAACCGATCCACTCCCCCGCGGTGAGCTTGGTCAGGTACTGCGCCTTCTGGCGGTCGGTTCCGTCCTGCTGGATCGCAACAGCCACCGGTGAGTTGTTGGCGGCCATCACGTTGCTGATCCCGCCGTCGGCGGCCGAGATCTCCTCCATGGCCACCGCGTAGCTGACGAAGTCCAGCCCGGCACCGCCCCAGCGGCGGTCGATCATCATGCCCATCAGCCCGACGTCGGCCATGCGGCGGTACAGGTCCCGGGGAACGTCGCCGGTGCGATCCCACTCGGCGGCGTGAGGGGCAATCTCTCGCTCGGCGAATCGACGAGCGACGGCCTTGATCTTCTGCTGATCGTTGGTCAACTGCATCTGATCTCCTGCGGCACAGACCGCTCGCTCGTCGGGCTCAGGTCGGCGAGCCGTCGTCGTTGCGGGCCCGGATGACGACCTTGCCGACGGCCTGGCGCTCGTCGAGCATGCGGTAGGCGTCGGCCCCACGATCGAGAGGTAGCACGGCGCCAATCGGAGGCTTGATCGCCCCGGAGCTGATCATCGGCAGCAGCTCGTCGTGGATGCGGCGAGGAAGACTCGGATCGCCGGCCACCGCCTCGCCCCACGCCGCCCCGACGACGCTGACGTTGCGGAGCAGGAGCCGGTTCACCTTCACCTCGGGGATCGTGCCCTCGGCGAAGCCGACCACGACGAGGCGACCGAACCGGGCGAGCGAGCGGATCCCGTCGAGGAAGCGATCGCCGCCGACCGGGTCGTAGACCATGTCGACCCCATGGCCGCCGGTGAGGGCGCGTACGTCGTCCTTCCAGGTGTCGGAAACGAGGACGATGTCGTCGGCTCCGGCCTTGCGGGCCACCTCGCCCTTCTCCTGCGTCGACACCAACCCGATGATCGGTCCGGCCCCGATCGCTTTGGCGACCTGGATCCCCGAGGTGCCGACGCCGCCCGAGGCACCGAGCACCAGCAACGACTCGCCGGCTGCGAGGCCACCCCGGTGGATCATGCAGAATACCGCAGTCTGGTAGTTCATGATGAGCGCGGCGCCCTCGTCCCACGTGAGCTGCTCGGGCAGGTGGAAGACCTCCGCCGGGGCGGCGACGGCGACCTCGGCCATGCAGGCCCGGGTCCAGGCGCAGACCCGGTCGCCGGGCTGGAACCCGGCGCTGGCGGGAGCGGAGCGGACCGTGCCGGCGAGCTCGATGCCCGGCACGAACGGCGGGTCGGGCCGGTACTGGTAGAGACCCTTGCTCTGGAGGAGGTCGGGGAACGACACGCCGGTGGCGACGACGTCGATCACGACGCCGGTGCCGTCGTCGGTGGGTTCATCCCGGTCGACGACGGCGACGCCGTCGGGACCGGTCAACGCCTGGACTTCGAGGGCTCTCATGGCCGAGACGGTAGTCCCGCCTCGCCGGCCGGTGCCTCCTGCTCGGGGGGGCCGGTGGTCTCCGGCAGCTCACCGGTCAGGGAGCAGTGGCCACGGCCGGGATCGAGCGCAACGGGTAGCGTGCTGGCATGCAGCGCTTGTCGACGACCGTGCTCGCTGTCGTCGGTACCGAGGCTGCGGCCTGCGTCCGGTCGTTCAGCGATGCCGCCAACGTGACCGTCGTCCACCCCGCGGCCGACACCGAGCCCCAGGCCAGGGCCGACGAGGCATGGCGACGGGCCCGCAAGTCGCATGCGCCGTACACGATGCACGACGCCGACCCGCTGCAACCGGTGGCCGACGCCTGGGCCGGCTCGTTCGCCGGCGAGGCACGGGGCGGACTGGAAGTGCGG
>JAOTYQ010000322.1 GCA_029861725.1 Acidimicrobiia bacterium
CCCCATCTGACCGTGCCCGGAGTGCCGTGCCAAGATGGGGCATGCTCGAACTCATCGGCCTGGGAACCGACCCCGACGCGGTCACCGACGCGGCGCGTCGCCTCGGAGCGACCGCCTACATCAATCATCCGGGCGAGAGCGACAAGCGGCCGTACTCGGCGATGCTTCGGGTGGCCACCGACGACGTCGAGGCGGTGCGGGAGGTCTCCGACGTCGGGCTGTACGTCGCCTTCGGTCGGGTCGTCAAGGCCCCGAGCGGCGACCACCCACCGGAGCGGGTGATCGCCGCGTTCGGGCTCGTCCGTCATCCCGACCTGACCCACCGTCAGGCCGACGACCATTGGCGGGATGTCCACGGGCCGTTGGCGCTCGTCAACCACGCCGCGATGTGTGACTACAGCCAGCTGTCGGTGGTGGCCACGTTGGCCGGTGACCCGCTCGACGGCTTGGCGCTGTGTGCGTTCGACAGCCGCCAGAGCCTCCGAGAGAAGTTCTTCAACGACGACGACGCCAGGGCGGTCATCGAGGCCGACGTTGCCACGTTCGCCGATCCCGCCAATTCACCGCGCCGAGTGGTGCTCGAGCAGGCTGTCGGCTGACCCGGGTCGTCTGGTCTCAACCGGCCTCGGAGTGGGTGACCGGTTCCTCGCCCATCCACTCGCGCAGCGTGTTCTTCAACTTGGTCTGCTGGATGAAGAGATCGTGCTCGGCCTTCAGACCTTCGGGCTCCTGGGGTGCCTTGAAGTAGAAGCTCAGCCACTCTTGCAGGTCGCTCTCGCCGGCTCGGGCCGCTAGATCGAGGAACAAGGCGAGGTCGAGGACGATCGGCGCCGCCAGGATCGAGTCTCGGCACAGGAAGTCGATCTTGATCTCCATCGGATAACCCATCCAGCCGAAGATGTCGATCGCATCCCATCCTTCCTTGTTGTCACCCCGCGGGGGGTAGTAGTTGATGCGCACCACGTGATCGACCTCGCTGTAGAGGTCGGGATAGATGTCGGGCTGGAGGATCGTGTCGAGGACTCCGAGCTTCGACGTCTCCTTGGTCTTGAAGTTCTCCGGGTCGTCGAGTACCTCACCGTCTCTGTTGCCGAGGATGTTGGTGGAGTACCAGCCCCGGAGGCCGAGCATCCGGGCCTTCAAGCCGGGAGCGATCAGCGTCTTCATCAGCGTCTGACCGGTCTTGAAGTCCTTCCCGGCGATCGGCACGCCGCGGCGGCGCGCCAGCTCGCCCATGCACGGGATGTCGACGGCCAGGTTCGGGGCGCCGTTGGCGAAGGGCACGCCCGACTGCAGGGCGGCGTAGGCATAGATCTGGCTCGGCGCGATGTTGGTATCGTTCGCCTTCAAGCCGTCCTCGAAGGCCTCCAGTGACGCGTGCACGGCGCTCGGCTCCTGGTAGGCCTCGGTCGAGCCGCACCACACCATGACCAGACGATCGCAGCCGTTGTCGGTCCTGAAGCGCTCGATGTCGTCGATCAGTGCCAGCGCTTGATCCCACTTGGACGGAAGCTGCTTGACCCGTTGACCGTCGAGACGCTTGACCCAGCGATGATCGAACACGGCGTCCATGGCGACGACGCCCTCCAGCTCGCCGGAGATCAGCTGCAGGTCGGACTCGTCGAGGACGCCGCAGTACCGGGCCGCCTCGAGCGCATTGCTCGAGATCGGATCCCAGCCGCCGAACACGAGATCGTCGAGCTCGGCGAGCGGCACGAGGTCGCGGATCAGCGGATTGCGGCCGGCGCTCCGGTCGCCGAGGCGGATGTGGGCCATCTGGCTGATCGAGCCGATCGGTGTGGCGTGCCCGGCCCGCACCGCCAGGACACCGGCGATGAAGGTCGAGGCCACGGCGCCGAGGCCCGGCGTCAGCACCCCGAGCTTGCCGGTGGCCGGGTTGATCGAGCGATCACGAACGAGTGGAGTGGTCATGCCTTAATGATAAGAAGAACAACCAGACAAAGGCTAAAAGTTCAGGTTTACTTATCAATAATGCTTCACCTCTCGACCCAGCAGCTCGACTATCTCGTCGCCGTGGCCGACGCCCCGACCTGGGCCGACGCCGCCGCCGACCTCGGCGTCAGCCCGTCGGCGCTGAGCCAAGGCCTGAGTCAGCTCGAACGGCGAGTCGGGGTGCCATTGTTCGATCGCGACGGTCGGCGCCGGGTGCTGCTGCCGAGCGCCCAGCCGGTCCTCGCCTACGCCAGGACGGTCGTCGCCCAGACCCGCGAGCTGTCTCGCTGGGCGACCGCGGTTCGCGCTGGAGAACGGGGTCGGCTACGGGTCGGGATGATCGATCTCGCTGCCACCGTGCACTTCGGCGCCACGCTCCAGCGATTCGTTCAGGCTCGCCCCGAGGTCGAGCTCCACCTCGCGGTCGCCCCGTCAGCGGATCTCAGCGCCCAACTGTTGGCCGGGGATCTGTCGCTGGCCGTGATCGTCGAGCCAGCGGTCAACACCGGTGAGCTCGAGCTGATCGAGCTCACCGAAGATGACCTCGCCGTGTACGGTCCCACCAATGGGCACGATGTGCCAGTGGGGGAGTGGGGGCCATGGGTGACGTTCCCCGTTGGGTCCCACACGCGGACGCTCGTGGCCGAGCGCCTGGCTGAGCTCGGGGCTCGATTCGAGGTGGTCGCCGAGTCCCACCAGCCCGAGGTGCTCCGCAGCATGGTCGCGCTAGGGATGGGGTGGACCGTGCTGCCGGTCCTCCAGGCCGAGACCGCGCCCAACCCGCTGCGACGGGCACGCCCAGCGCCGATCATGAGCCGGCGGCTCGTCGTAGCACGACGCCGCGGGGCGGTCGCCGATGGGCTCACCGACGCGTTCCTGGCCGAGCTGGTCGCCTCGGTCCCGCCGCGAAGCGCTGGTGCTCACGTCGATTCAACTCTATGATTCAATCACATGATTGAGGGGCTTCTACCGCAGCTGCGCCCAGCTCGGCCGTCACGATGACCGACGGCGGGACGGCGGCGGCGCTCCTGGACGCAGCCGAGGCCGCCTTCGCCGAGCACGGCATCGACAACGTCTCGCTGCGGTCGATCATGCGATCGGCCAGAGCCAACGTCGCCGCGGTTCACTACCACTACGGCTCCCGAGCCGCCCTCGAACGGGCCGTGCTCGATCGGGTCCTCGAGCCACTTCAGCGTCGCCGGCTCGAGCTGCTCGACGAGCTGCTGGCCGGAGGGGAGCAACCTGCGGTCGACGACCTTGTCCAGGCGTTGGTTCGGCCCGATTTCGAGGCTCTGCTCCACGTCGGGGCCCGCAATCCTGCTGGCGCTCGCGTCGTCGGCGCCCTGTACTGCCGTCCCCCCGTTTCGGTCAAGCGGCACGTCGAACACAGCTTCCGGCCAGTGGCGCAACGATTCCTGCCCCACCTGGTCGCCGAGCTGCCCCACCTGGGCCCCCAAGAGCTGTCGTGGCGGGTTCGATGGAGCGTCTTCGCCGTCGTCGGGGCCGTGCTCAACGACGACGACACCATCGTCACCGCCGACACGATCGACGACGAAGTGGCCAAGGTGGTGGCGGTGGCCTGTGGCGCCCTCGCCGCCCCCGCAACCGAGAAGGAGCTGTCATGATCGAAGTCCGGGTCAACATCGAGGTCGACCTGCCGCCAGAGGAGGTGTTCGAGTTCTGGTCCGACCACTCGAACAATCCCACCTGGCAGCGGGGCATGATCAGCTGCACCTGGACCAGCGAGCCGCCGATCGGGGTCGGCTCGACCTACGACCAGGTGGCGTCGTTCCTCGGCCGTCAGATCGTCTCGACCTTCGAATGCGTCGAGCACGAGCCCGGCGCGATGATCAGGATGCGCACGACGAAGAGCACGCTGCCGCTCGACATCACCCGCAAGGTCGCTCCGACGCCGTCCGGTGGCACGGCGCTCTCCGCGATCATCCGGGGAGAGCCGCAGGGCGTGATGAAGCTCTTCAACCCGCTGACCCGCCGAATGGTTGAGCGAAACGTCAACCAAGACTACGAACGGCTCAAGGAGCTCCTGGACGAGCGGGCCGCAGCGGGCACGACGCCACCCTGATCGCGGTTGGTCACCGCGCTCGACCTCGACCACAATCACCGTCCATGACCCTCGAGGTGCCAATGGACCGGTGGACGCTCGTCGAGCTCGTGCGGCGGCAGGCCGAACGGCGCAGTGACGCGCCGTTCCTGTCGTTCGAGGACGGCGGCGACCTCACCTTCGCCGAGCTCGATGCCGCCTCCGACCGGCTGGCGACCGCGCTGGCCGGGCTCGGGGTGGGGGAGGGCGATCGGGTGCTCGGGCTGCTCACCAACAGCCGGGCGTTCCTGGTTCTGATGATCGCAACCCACAAGCGGCGGGCGATCTTCGTGCCGATCAACACCGAGCTGAAGGGGGCGTTCCTCGAGCACCAGGTCGCCAACAGCCGACCACGAGTCGTGGCCGTCGATGCGGCGCTCCTCGGCCAGTTCGACCACGTCGATACTGCAGGGGTCGCCATCGACGCCACGATCGTCGTGGGCGACGGCCCTGTGAGCGCGACCGCGTTGCCGACGCCGCTGGCGGCGACCGAGCGGCACGACTACGCCGTGCTGGAAGCAACGTCGGCCCAACCCGAGGCATCGCTGGAGCCGAAAGCCCGAGACGTCTGCACGATCATGTACACCTCCGGCACGACCGGCCCCTCCAAGGGGGTGCTCATGCCCCACGCCCACTGTTACCTGTTCGCTAAGGGTGCGATCGAGGCCATGGGGCTCACGACCGACGACCGCTACTACGTCTGCATGCCGCTGTTCCACGCCAACGGGCTCTTCATGCAGGTGTTCCCCACCTTGCTCGCCGGGTGCTCGGCCCACGTTGTGAAGCGCTTCAGCGTCAGCACCTGGCTCGACGACGTGATCGGACAGGGGGCGACGGTCACCAACGCCCTCGGCGTGATGCCCGAGTTCATCTTCCGATCACCGGTCTCCGAACGCGATCGGAGCCACCGCCTGCGAGCCATCATGGCCATCCCGGTGGCCGAGGAGTGGGCAGACGCGCTGCAGGAGCGGTTTGGCGTCAGCATCGTCCAGGGTTACGGGATGACGGAGATCAACATGGTCGCCTACACCGACCCTTCCGAACCGGTGGCGGCGGGGTGCGCCGGCTACGTCCTCGACGATCACTTCGAGCTGATCATCGCCGACCCCGAGACCGACCGCGACCTGGGTCGGGAAGCGGTCGGCGAGATCCTCGTCCGGCCCCGCACGCCGTTCTGCTTCAACGTCGGGTACTTCAACATGGACGACAAGACCGTCGAGGCCTGGCGCAACCTCTGGTTTCACACCGGTGACGCCGGCCGCCTCGACGAGCGCGGGCGACTGCACTTCGTCGATCGCATCAAGGACCGGATCCGCCGCCGGGGCGAAAACATCTCGTCCTACGAGGTCGAGCAGGTCTTGAACGACCATCCTGCGGTCACCGAGAGCGCGGCGGTCGGTCTCCGCGTCGCGGGTGCAGGGGGCGAGGAGGAGATCAAGGCGGTGCTCGCAGTCGAAGGGACGCCCCCCGATCCGGTGGCGTTCCTCGATTGGTGCGTCGAGCGCATGCCCCGCTACACCGTGCCTCGCTACCTCGAGTTCGTGGAGGCTCTCGACAAGACCGCTTCGGGCAAGATCCGCAAGCAGGCGCTGCGTGATGCCGGGGTGACCGAGGCGACGTGGGATCGCGAGTCGGTCGGCTACCTGATCAAGCGCTCGGTCTGAACTACCGTACGGATTGCCCCGGATGAGCAGGGGAGGGTATCCGCATGCTCACCCCGCGCCAGACCAACCTGCTGCTCGAGGCCCTGATCGTCACGTCGCTGATCACGGGGATCGCGTCATGGATGGTCGGCCTGTCGTGGGCCCGCCCGTTCACTGCGATCCATGCCGTATCCGGTGTCTCGCTGCTGCTCGTCGCGCCGCTCAAGATTCGGGGATCGGTTCGCACCGGGCTGCGCCGCCGGCGGGCGAGCCGCTGGGTGTCGTTGTTGTTCGGGGCGATGGTGTTCGGGGCGATCGTCCTCGGCCTCCTCCACGCCACCGGCGCCTGGTTCGGTGTCGGCTACTGGACCGCGCTGTGGACCCATCTGTTGCTCGGGTTCGCCCTGGTGCCGCTGCTCGTTTGGCACGTGTGGTCGCGTCCGGTCCGGCCCTCGGTCGTCGACGTGAACCGCCGGGCCCTGCTGCGGGTGGGGATGCTGTCGGGCGCCGCCGCCGGGGTCGTCGCCATGCAGGAGCTGGCCGTGAGGCTGGGTGGACTGGCCGGCGCCGAGCGGGCGGGGACCGGCTCGCACGAGATCGGCTCATTCGATCCGGAGCGGATGCCGGTCGTGTCGTGGCTCGACGATCGCGTCCCCGATCTCGATCCCGGAGACTGGCTGCTGGTGATCGGCGGCCAGCCGGCGACCGTCGATGCGATCTCGGCGGCAGCTCGGCCACTCGTTGCGACCCTCGACTGCACCGGCGGCTGGCGCAGCGACCAGTCGTGGGACGTCGTGCCGCTCGCGACGCTCGTCCCCGATGGCCCCGGTCGGAGCATCAGGGTGGTGTCGGCCACCGGCTACAGCCGGTTGTTCGGCAACGACGACGAGGTCTACGTGGCAACGGGCTACGGCGGGGCCCCGTTGCGTCGTGGCCACGGGGCGCCGATCCGGATCGTGGCTCCGGGCCGGCGGGGGCCGTGGTGGGTGAAGTGGGTGACCGCGATCGAGCGGAGCGACCGTCCGCCGTGGCTGCAGCTTCCGTTCCCCCCGACGTGAGCGAGCGAGCTGCGGGCGAGACGCTGACAACGATGCCGCGGCCGACGGCCGGTCTCCCGGCCGCCGACCACGGATCACGGCAGCGGGTCCGCTAGCGGACCTCCCGCAACCGGTAGTAGGTGCCCGTGGCCTCCAGCAGCACCCCGGCCGAGCCGTCGGGGAACCGGAAGAAGCGGGGATCGACGCGCTCACCGTCGTT
>JAOTYQ010000323.1 GCA_029861725.1 Acidimicrobiia bacterium
GTGCGGCTCGCTCCCGGTGACGGCAGCCCAGGCGTCGCCGTCGGATGCGAACTCGTCGGACCGGCCTGCGAGCGCCGGCGGACCACCGTCGAGGAAGGAGGGCGTGACGCCCGATGCCCGCCAGTCGAAGCGCAGGGTCTCGTCGTCGACCGGCCCGCCGGTGATCCACCCTCGCCGGACCGGTGCGACCGAGTCGACATCGGGCCGTGATGACAGATCTCGGGCCGACAGACCGCTGGTGGCGTGACTCTCGACGTACAGGTCGTAGCCCCCGCCGGCCTGAATGGCGAATTCGGGGGCCTGGGCCTGGAAGACGGAGTTCATGACCGCCATGAACGTCACGGTGAAGATGACCAGGGCGTACATCGCCACCAGGAGCGCAGTTCGGACCGGCCGGGCCAGCGGCTCGGCCAACCCGATCCGTGAGGCGATCCCCCCGCCGGTGACTCGCCGGGCCGCAGCCAGCCACAGCCGATCTCCGACGGCGACGATCACGGTGGCCAGGCCGACGAGCAGCACGCCCTGGAGGAGGAAGAGGTAGATCTCCGGGTCGTCCATCACGGCGGGGAGCAAACCGAAGACGGCGGCCACCCAGGCAAGCGCTCCGCCGCAGCCCAGCACGACAGCCAGCCGGCGAGGGACGACCCGAGCGAGCAGCGGCACGGCGGCGACAAGGGCGAGGACCGGTGCCAACATGGCCACTACCGGAGTCGTTCCGGCGCCGAGGTAGAGCACCACGCCGCCGACGACGCCGGCGATACCGATCGCAAGGGACCGGCGGCGATGACCGGCCGAAGGGGGCTCGGGCAGCTCACGGATCGCTCGGACGATGTTCATCCGGGTGACCCGCCACGAAGTGACGAGGACCGTGACCTGCGAGACGGCGAGCCCGATGACGGCGCCCGACACGAGGCTGGTCCCGACGACGGCCAGGCGGATGGTCAGCTCACCGTCGAACAGGCCACCGGCCATGCGCATCACGACCGCCGCCACCCCGATCCCGACCACGACACCGATCAGCGAAGCGGCGACGCCGTAGACCGCGCCTTCGAGCGAGTACGCCCTGACGAGATGACCGCGCCGCAGGCCGGTGGCCCGCAACGTGCCCATCTCGGCTCTGCGCTCGCCGGCCAGCATCACGAACAGATTCACCACCAGCAGGATGCCGGCCGCCACGCTGAAGCCACCGACGGTACCGAACAGCTCGGTCATCTCCGCCGCCTCGAGCTCGGCATCGTCGAGGAGGTCCTGCTTGACGCCTTCGATCGAGACTGGTCCCGCAGGCGAGCGGTGATCTGCGAGCCGCGCTTCGAGGTCGGCGATGACCGCCTCTGTCAGCGACGAGCCCTCGAAGACGCCGCCGACGTTGGAGACCAGTACGGCCGACGTCGACAGCGCTGCCGGATCGTCGAGCCGCTCGGTGAGCGCGCCGGGGACGACGAGCAGCTGGCCGAGTCCGTTCAAACCGATGGCCGGGCGGACCGCAGCCACCTCCAGTCGCACCATGTCTCCGCCGAGGAAGACCTCCAGCTCGTCGCCCGCCGCGACCCGCAACTGCTCGGCGAGCCGCTCGTTGATGACGACGTCGCCCGGGCCGAGTCGGGCGGGTTCCGGTCCGAAGAGCTCCGGGTCTCCGCTGAAGGTGAGGGCTGGGCCCGGATCGATCTCGAGGACGGTCACCTCCGGCTCGACGTGGCGTTCCGGGGCTACCGAGGAGACCGACACGTCGAGCAGGGAGGCGCCGAGCACCCCGTCGACGAGACGGTCCGGGACCTGCTCGACAATGGCCTGGGTGGGTTGGATGGCCGCGGGTCCGGCGACGAAGACGACCTCGTCGATGGGTCCCCACCGGTCGACGGCCAGGTTGCGGATCGATGAGCCGAAGCTGTCACCGATGATGAACGACGCCGTGATCAGCGCGGTGGCCAGGAGGGCCCCGCCGACGACCAGGGCTGCCTCACCCGGTCGGCGCACGACGTTGCGAAGCGCGAGGCGTCGGATCGTGGGTCGGACGAGGAGGTCGAACAGCACGAACGGGAGCAGGACGGCCAGGACGGCGACGGAGATCACCGTCATGGCGATGCCTCTCCATCACGTCCGTTCAGCCGATCGTCGGCTACGAGACCGTCGCTCACCGTCAGCACCCGGTCGGCCCGAGCGCCGATCGACGGGTCGTGGGTGACGACCACGAGGGTCTGCCCGGCTGCGTTCACCTCGTGGAACAGCTCCATCACCGACTCTGCCGTGCGGGAGTCGAGGTTGCCGGTCGGCTCGTCGGCCCAGACGACCGCCGGTTCGGCGACCAGTGCTCGGGCGATGGCGACCCGCTGCTGCTCGCCGCCGGACAGCTCGGCTGGGCGGTGCCGACCTCGATCAGCCAGCCCGACCCGAGCGAGCAGCTCCTCGGCTCGGTGCCTGGCCCGTCCTGGCTTCCAACCAGCGGCGAGGAGCGGGAGCTCACAGTTCTCCGCCGCGCTGAGGACCGTAATGAGGTTGAAGCTCTGGAAGACGAATCCCATGCTGGTGGCCCGGTGGGCTGTGCGGGCCCTATCCGACATGGCGGCCAGATCATGACCGTCGATCGTGATGCAGCCGGCGTCGATGTCGTCGATGCCCGAGCAGCAGTTGAGCAGTGTGGTCTTCCCATTGCCGGACGGACCCATGATCACGACGAACTGCCCGGCTGCGATGTCGAGGTCGACACCCCGCAGCGCCGCCACGGCCACATCGCCCGTTCGGTACGTCTTACGGACGCCCCGAGCCGAGATCAGCGGAACCGAGCCGGCGGCTCCCGCCCGGGAAACCGGGGCGTCGTCGATTGCGGTGCGACGGAGTTTCAGCATGCATCCGATCATCCGGCGATCCTGGCGCCGGCGGCACCGGGGGTTACCCCGAGATTCCCCTACCCACCCTGATCGGTTCCTCCGTCGAACCCTGACCGATCAGACGATCCGACGTCGGGCCGCCCAGTTCTGGAGCTCGTGACGGCTCGACAGCTGGAGCTTGCGCAGCACGGCCGAGGCGTGCGTCTCGACCGTCTTGATCGAGATCGACAGCCTTCGGGCGATCTCCTTGTAGGCGTAGCCCCGGGCCAGGAGACGCATCACCTCTTTCTCCCGGGGCGAGAGCTGGTCGACGTCGTCGTGGGCCGGCTCGCTGAGGCTGGAGGAAAACGCGTCGATGACGAACCCGGCGAGACGGGGCGAGAAGACGGCGTCGCCCTCGGCGACCCGGATGATCGACGCCACGAGCTCGTCGCTCTTGATCGCCTTCGTGACGTATCCCCTCGCCCCGGCCCGGATCACGGAGATCACATCGTCGGGCGAGTCCGACACCGACAGCGCGAGGAACGACGTCTCGACGCCGCGGTCGACGACGGCGGCGATGACATCGGCCCCGGTGCCCGACGGGAGGTGCACGTCGAGGAGGACGACGTCGGGTGCTGTCTCGACGATGACGTCGACGGCCTCGACCACGTCCGCGGCCTCGGCCACGACTCGTACGCGGTCGCCTAGCTCCGCCCGCACGCCCGCCCGAACCAGGTCGTGATCGTCGACCAGTACGACCGTCGGTTGGTAGCTCATCGGTTCGTCTCCTGTCCGAGCCGCAGCTCGACCTCAGTTCCCTCACCCGGGGCCGAGGTTACGACCGCCGTGCCGCCGGCGCGTTCCATGCGGGCGAGGATGGAGTGCCGGATGCCGTGGCGGTCCTCGTCGATCACGTCGGTCTCGAAGCCCTTGCCCGTGTCGCGGACGTAGACCTCGATGCCGTCCTCGCCGACCTCGAGATAGATGTCGATCTGTTCGGCGCCGGAGTGCTTGGCCGCGTTCACGGTCGCCTCTCGGGTGGCGCCGAGAAGGGCGTCGACGGGCTCGTCGACGAGGCAGTCCCCGACCGCGACGACCTCGACCGGCACACCGTGGAGCTCCTCGACGGTCGTGGCGATCTCGTCGAGACAGCCCCGGACCGACTCACCATGGCGCGACGCCCGGTTCGGGTCGAGCCAATTCCGAAGCTCACGCTCCTGGCGGCGGGCGAGGTTCAGCATCGCCTGGGGATCGGCGCTGTTCCGCTGGATCAGCGTCAGGGTCTGCAGGACCGAGTCGTGCAGGTGGGCCGCAACCTCGGCCCGCTCGTCGGAACGAGCTCTCGCCTGGCGCTCAGCGTCTCGCTCCCGGACGAGGCGCCACCACCAGGGTGCCGACAGCCCGGCCATGGCCACAACCGCGCCGAGCGCGAGCAGGACGCTGCCCGCGGCGTCGGCGACCCCTTCGATCCCGAGGAGCAGCACGATCACGGCAACCGTGGCGACGAGCAGATTACCGACGACGACGAGCCACCGGCGAGGTGATCGCCAGTCCTCGTCGGTGTCGCCGCTGAGGCGCTGCCAGGCGACCAGCAGGCCGACGCCGAGCACGCCGAGCGGCCATACGACCTCGGCGGGGAAGCCGCCGATCCGACCGGCCAGAATCGCCAGCCCGGCGACGGTGACGGCGAACCCGGCCAACCGCGCGCTCGCCGTCTTGCCCTTGGCGATCCGCTCGGCGGGAGCCGCCCTGCCGCCCGGGGTCGAGTGACGCCCGGCCAACGCGAACAGCGCCCACGCAGCACCGTAGAGCAGCGCCCCCCAACCGCCCATGGCGAAGAGCACCACGAACCCGATCCGGACCCAGATCGGCTCGAGGCCGAGCTCGCGGCCGATGCCGGCCGCAACGCCGCCGATGAGGCGGTCGTCTTCGGCGAGCTCCGGCATCTGCCAGTACGGCTGCCCGGCCGAGGGGATCGAGCGCTCTTCCATGGCGAAACCAGTCTTTCACGATCGCGGGCGCCGGCCCATCAGGTTCAACCCTGACCCGACCCTGAGCGGGTCCCGGCCGAATTCAGGATCGTCCCCCATGGCCCGACCAGTGCCGACGCTCGATACTAAAGGCCATGGACGACCCCGATGGCGGTGACGCCACTCCGAACGCCTCGAACGGCGACCAGCGGGTCGAGGGCACGGGACGACCGAGCCAGGTTGCGGAGCGGCGACTCCGGCGGCATCAACCGCCGGAGATCGGCGGCGTGGCCGCGGGGATGGCCGACTACGTTGGCATCGACCCGAAGTTCTTCCGTATCGCCTTCGTCGTCATGACCTTGCTCGGCGGTTCCGGGCTGGTCATCTACCTGGCGGCCTGGCTCCTCGTCCCGACCGACGACGACCCCGACCCTCGACCGCTGGCGTTGACCTCGAACATCGCCGGGTTGGTCGCCGGCTTCATCGTCCTCGCCGCCGGTGCCCTCGTCGCGATCGAAGGCGACACCTGGGGCCTCGGCCCGGCGATCGTGATCCCGATCGTGATGATCATGATCGGGCTGTGGCTGCTCAACCAGCGAGCCGAGCCGACGACCCCGCTGCCCCCGCCGCCTGCCCCCCACCGTGGCAACTGGCCGCCGCCGACACCCGACCCCGCGGTGACCGCCCACCCCTCGCCACCGCAGTACCCCTCGACCACGCCGGCAGGGCCGACAACAGCACCGGGCTCGACCACGCCGGCAGGCTCGACCCCACCATCAACCGCGGGGCTCGCACCGGCGCCATCGGGGCAATCCCCAACGGACCCCCCGGGTATCGAGCCAGGGGACCGGCCGACCAACACCGGCGGCCCGCCGCCGTGGGACCAGCCCGTCCCAACCCAACCGTGGGCGCTGCCGATCGTGGAGTCGGGCCCTGAGCGGACCGGCCCGCCCGTCACGTCGATCACCCTGGCCGCCGTCGCCGTCGCCGGCGGGGTCTTCCTCGTACTTCACAACGTCGGCGGGATCAGCGTCTCGGCGACCCTCGTCGTCGGGACCGTGCTGGCGATCGTCGGGGCCGGGCTCGTCGTCAGCGCCTTCACCGAGCGAGCACTGGCGCTCTATCCGCTCGGCGTTCTCGCCCTGGCGGTGCTGTTCGTCGCCCCACTGATCGACACGACGCTGAGCGGCGGCGTCGGGACCAGGCAGGTCCACGTCGCCTCCCCCGCCGGATTGGAGCCGACCTACTCGATGGGCATGGGTGAGCTCATCATCGATCTCGGCGATCTCCGGCTCACCGAGAGCGCGGAGCTCGACGTCGAGGTCGGCGCCGGCTATGCCGAGATCGTCGTCCCGGCGGACATCCGGGTCGAGGTACGGGCGAGCAGCCGAGCTGGCTACGTCGAGGTCTTCGACCTCGCCGACGAGGGCGTGCGGAACGAGATCTTCAGCATCAGCGAGCCCAGCTCGATCAGCGGCGGTGAGCGACGCACCGAGAGCGATCCACCGACGCTGCGCATCGACGCCGAGGTCACGTTCGGTTACGTGGAGGTCCGCCGTGGTTGAGCCAGCGCAACCGTCCGGACGGCGGCCGGTCGCCCCTCGGGCCGGGCCGGGTCTTCGCTCCACGTTCGCGTTCGGGTCCGGTGTCGTCCTGTTCGCCCTCGGCATCGCCACCGTGGCGTCGCAGATCACGCCGCTCTCACTCGGGCAGACGCTCTCGGTCGCAGCGCTGGCAGCCGGTGTGGTCCTCCTCATCGCCCTGCTGGCCGCGCCTCGCCGCTGAATCTGCGTGTGTTGACCTCTTCTCCAACCTCTTCTCCAACCTCTTCTCCAACCTCTTCTCCGACCCTCATTCTCCAACCTCTTCTCCAACCAGTTCTCCGGTAGCCAACTGACGCAGTTTCACCAAGGCGTGGTCGATCCGCCACCACCGGGGGTGCCCTAAGCTCGGGCGATCGCACACATCGGCACGTTGAACGAGGGTTCGCTCCACGCCGAGCTGAAGGACGTGTTCGCCAGGCCCGGCGATGAGCTCGAAGTCGAGCTCGACGGCTTCGTCATCGACATCCGCCGCGGCGACACCCTCATCGAGATCCAGACGAGCTCGTTCGCGGCGATGGGCCGAAAGCTGGATCACCTGCTCGCCGGCCACCGGAT
>JAOTYQ010000324.1 GCA_029861725.1 Acidimicrobiia bacterium
TTTCGGCCACCGTTGCCTCCTCTGAGGACTCTGAGGTCCCTACTTCGATCTTGCGGGCTGAACCTCTCGCACCTGTTGCGCTGCGACCGGCCGTGCAGGTTCACGGCCCTTCGAGATGGGCCGTACCGATCAAGTCAACGAATCGTTCTACGTCTTGATTAGCACACCAGCGGGCCAATTCGGTGCCTAGACGGCCACAGGTGCGCGGATCGGCCAGGGTTGCCGTGCCGACCTGGATCGCGCTGGCACCGACGATCGCGTACTCGGCGATGTCGTCGGCGGTGGCGATTCCGCCGACGCCGATGATCGGGATCTCGGGGTGGGCAGCGTGCACGTCGGCCACCGCCCGTATGGCGAGCGGCTTGATCGCCGGACCGGACACCCCGCCTCGCACCCCGCCCAGACGTGGCTGCCTGGTGGTCGGGTCGACGCTGAGACCGAAGTAGGTGTTGACCAGCGTGACCGCCTCGGCTCCGCCGTCGACGGCAGCGGCGGCGATGTCGGCCAGGCCCGGTCCGACGTTCGGGCTGAGCTTGGCCCACCGGGGGCGACGGCAGCCCTCGGTGGCGGCGAGGACATCGGCGGTCAGGGCTGACGAGTGAGCGAAGAGCTCGTTGCCGGCCTCGGTGTTGGGACAGGAGATGTTGACCTCGACGGCGATGACCTCGGGACCGGTGTCGGCCAGCAGGTCGGCAGCCTCCCGGTAGTGGTCGACCGTACGACCCCAGACCGACACGACGACCCGGGCCCCGGCCCGGCGGAGCTCGGGGAGCTCGGTGTCCAACCAGGCGGCGAGCCCGGGACCTTGGAGCCCGACGCTGTTGATCATGCCGGCAGTCGTGGCGTGGACCCGGGGCGCAGGGTTGCCGTCCCAGGCGAACGGGGCCAGCGACTTGACGACGAGGGCGCCGAGCGCGGTCAGGTCGACGTAGGCCCCGAGCTCCGCTCCATGACCAGCAGTCCCGGAGGCCGTCATGATCGGTGACGGCAGCTCGATCGATCCGACCTTGGTCCGGAGATCGGGCCGAGCCCCGGCAGCTGGCTCGGACGCTCCTCGGCGCTGCCGGCGCCCGAGACGCCTGCTCACGGTCGCCTCCGGACGGGATCGAGCCCGTTGGCGTGGATGGCCTGGAGCGAGCGGACCTCCAGCCGGTCGCCGCCGCGCTCCCGGAGTCCGAGGGCGGCCGCTCGGGCGGCGGCCACCGTGGTCAGCAGCGGGATGTTGCGCTGGGCCGCCGCAGTGCGGATGTAGTTCCCGTCGGCGCGGGCACCTCGACCCCTGGGCGTGTTGATCACGACGGAGATCTCGCCCGCCCGCATCAGTACGACGGCGTCGTCGGTGCCCTCACCGAGGCGGGGCACGACCCGGTCCACGGTCAGGCCGGCCTCGGTCAGTGCGTTGGCGGTCCCGGCGGTGGCTACGAACCGGAAGCCGAGATCGGCGAACAGCCTCGCCGCTTCGACGCCGGTGGCCTTGTCACGGTCGGCGAGCGAGAAGAACACGGCGCCGGCGCCGGGAGCGGGCACTGCCGTCCCCGCTGCGAGCTGGCTCTTCAGGAACGCGAGGTTGGGGCTGACGTCGAGCCCCATCACCTCGCCGGTCGAGCGCATCTCCGGGCCGAGGAGCGCATCGGTCTCGGGGAAGCGGTTGAACGGCAGCACTGCCTCCTTCACCGAGAAGTGGCCTTCGATGGGGTCGGCGAGGAGCAAGCCCTCGGTCCGCAGCTCAGCCAGCGTGGCCCCGGCCATCACCCGGGCTGCGACCTTGGCCATCGGGCGGCCGGTCGCCTTCGACACGAACGGGACCGTTCGCGACGCCCGGGGGTTGGCCTCGATCACGAACACCTGGCCGGCCTTCACGGCGTACTGCACATTGATCGAGCCTTGGACGGCGAGATCGTCGGCGATGCGGGTCGTGTAGTCGGCCAGGACGGCGACGGTTTCCGAAGACAAGGTCGAAGGGGGCACGACGCAGGCGGAGTCGCCGGAATGGACGCCGGCTTCCTCGACGTGTTCCATGATCCCCCCGATAACGGTCTCGCCGACCGAGTCGCGCACGGCGTCGACGTCGACCTCGATCGCGCCTTCGAGGAACCGGTCGACGAGCACCGGCCGCTCGGCCGACAGGCCGCCCTCGCGGCCGAGCGACCCGTTCTGGGTCATGGCCGCCATCGCCCGCTTGAGGTCGACGTCGTCGTACACGATCTCCATCGCCCGGCCCCCGAGCACGTAGCTCGGCCGGACCAGGGCGGGGTAGCCGATCCGGCTGGCGACGGCCAGTGCCTCGTCGCTCGACGTCGCCGTTCCGCCGGCAGGTTGGGGGATCTCGAGCCTGGCGCACAGCGAGGACCACGCCTCGCGGTCCTCGGCGGCGTCGATCGATGCGGCCGAGGTCCCGAGCACGAGCTCGGCGGGCAACGAGTCAGCGAGCTTGAGTGGCGTCTGGCCCCCGAGCGAGACCACGACACCGACGGGGTCCTCGGCCTCGATGACGTTGAGGACGTCCTCGAGGGTGACCGGCTCGAAGTAGAGGCGGTCGGAGGTGTCGTAGTCGGTCGAGACCGTCTCGGGGTTGCAGTTGACCATCACCGTCTCGAAGCCGGCGTCGCGGAGGGCGAAGCTCGCGTGCACGCAGCAGTAGTCGAACTCGATGCCCTGACCGATGCGGTTTGGCCCCGAGCCGAGGATCACGATCCGGGGCTTGGTCCCCGCTCGGACCTCGGTCTCGTCCTCATAGGTCGAGTAGTGGTACGGCGTAAGCGCTTCGAACTCGGCGGCGCAGGTGTCGACGGTCTTGAACGTCACCGCGACCCCGGCCGCCAACCGGGCGGCCCGGACATCAGCCTCGGCGACGTCGAACAGGTGGGCGATCTGGGCATCGGCGAACCCGAGCTGCTTCGTCCTCCGCCACTGGGCCCGGGACAGCGAGGCCAGGGCGTCGGTGCCGCCGCTGGCCTCGGCCACCGACGACTCCAACCAGGCCCGTTGCTCGACGACGACCGCCAGCTGGTCGAGGAACCAGCAGTCGATCCGGGTGAGCTGGTTCAGCCGGTCGACGGTCACGCCCCGCCGCAGGGCTTCGGCCAGCTGGAACAGCCGCTCGGGGGTGGCCACGGTGACGGCCTCGAGCAGCGCCTCATCGGTCAAGGCTCGGTACGGCGCTTCGGCCGGACCGGCGTTGAGTCCGACCTGGCCAAGCTCCAGCGACCGGCATGCCTTCTGGACCGACTCCGGGAACGTCCGCCCGATCGCCATCACCTCGCCGACGGACTGCATCGACGTGCCGAGCACACCCGACGTTCCGGGGAACTTCTCGAACGCCCACCGCGGGATCTTCGTCACGACGTAGTCGATCACCGGCTCGAAGGCGGAAGGGGTCTTCTCGGTGATGTCGTTGGGGATCTCGTCGAGCGTGTAGCCGACGGCGAGCTTCGCCGCGATCTTGGCGATCGGGAACCCGGTCGCCTTCGAGGCTAACGCCGAGGAGCGGCTCACGCGAGGGTTCATCTCGATGATCACCATGCGGCCGTCGCTCGGGTCGACCGCGAACTGCACGTTCGAGCCACCGGTCTCGACCCCGACCCGGCGGAGGCAGGCAAACGCTGCGTCTCGCATGGTCTGATACTCGACATCGGACAGGGTCTGCACGGGCGCGACGGTGATCGAATCGCCGGTGTGGACCCCCATCGGATCGACGTTCTCGATCGAGCAGATCACGACCTGGTTGTCGGCCCGGTCCCGCATCACTTCGAGCTCGAACTCCTTCCAGCCGGCGATCGACTCCTCGATGAGGATCTCGCTGATCGGACTGGCGGCGAGCCCGTTGGCGGCCACCGCCTCGAACTCGTCGGGATCGTGGGCGATGCCGGTGCCGCGGCCGCCGAGGATGTAGGCCGGTCGGATCACGACCGGTAGCCCGATGTCATCGACGATGGCCCGGGCCTCGTCCATCGATCGGGCCACGCCGCTGCGGGGAACATCGAGCCCGATCTCGACCATGGCCTCCTTGAACTGCTGGCGGTCCTCGGCGGTGGCGATGGCGGTGGCGTCGGCCCCGATCAGCTCGACCCCGTAGCGGTCGAGCACGCCCGCTTCCACCAGCTCCATCGCCAGGTTGAGGGCGGTCTGCCCGCCAAGGGTCGGTAGGAGCGCATCCGGCCGCTCCGCTTCGATGATCGAGGTGAGCGCTTCGAGGTTGAGGGGCTCGACGTAGGTGGCGTCGGCGAAGTCGGGATCGGTCATGATCGTGGCCGGATTCGAGTTGGCGAGGATGACCCGGTAGCCGTCGGCCCGCAGCGCCCGGCAAGCCTGAGTCCCCGAGTAATCGAACTCGCAGGCTTGGCCGATGACGATCGGGCCCGACCCGATCAGGAGGATGGAGGAGAGATCGTCTCGTCGGGGCACTCAGATCATCCCTTCGTCCATCAGCCGGTCGAACTGCTCGAACAAGTACGCGCTGTCGTGAGGGCCGGGACTGGCCTCGGGATGGTGTTGCACGCCGAAGGCCGGAGCGCCCCGGACCCGCAGGCCCTCACAGACGCCGTCGTTGAGATTGACGTGGGTGACGTCGGCCACCGCCGCGATCGACGACGCGGCGACTGCGAAGTTGTGGTTCTGGCTGGTGATCTCCACCTCGCCGGTGGCGACGTTGCGGACCGGGTGGTTGGCGCCGTGGTGCCCGAAGGGCAGCTTCGTGATCTCCCCGCCGATCGCCAGCGACAGGATCTGGTGGCCGAGGCAGATACCGAATATCGGCACCTTGCCGACGAGGTCGGCAACCGAGGCGGTGGCGTACGGCGCTTCGCGAGGGTCGCCGGGCCCGTTCGACAGGAAGACCCCGTCCGGTCTTCGGTCGAGGACGGCCGCGGCAGGGGTCGAGGCCGGAACGACCTCGACCGTCCCGAGTCGGGCGAGGTGGTCGAGGATGGTGGTCTTGACCCCGAAGTCGTAGGCGACGATCCGCTTGCCAGCGCCGTCGGCGGCGGCGACGGTATAGGGCTCGGTGGTGGTGACGCGATCGACGAGATCGATGCCGTCGGTGCCTGGTTCGGCGACGGCCGCAGCCCGCAGCCCGTCGAGGTCGGCGGCACCATCTCCTTCGACGGGCCCGAACGCACCCGGCATCGCGCCGGTGTCGCGGAGGATCCGGGTGAGACGGCGGGTGTCGATCCCGCCGATCCCACCGATCCCGTGCCCGATCAGGAAGGTCTCCAGGCTCGCTTCGGCCCGCCAGCTCGAGTGGCGGCGCGCCAGGTCGCGGACGATCACGCCCCGGGCGAATGCATTCGCCGATTCGTCGTCGGCCGCGGTCACGCCGTAGTTCCCGATGTGGGGATAGGTGAAGGTGATGATCTGCCCGGCATACGACGGGTCGGTGATCACCTCCTGGTACCCGACGAGCGCAGTGTTGAACACGACCTCGCCCGAGGCGATACCCGCCGAGGGTCTCACACCGATGTGCTCGCCCTCGAAGACCGAGCCATCGGCCAGTACCAGGGCGGCGCTCACGATCTCACTCATCCGGTCCCTTCCTCGGTAGCGATATGACCGGCGATCACGGTGGGTCGGCCCCCGACGATCGTGTGGCGCGCCCGACCGGTGAGCGTACGCCCGGCGAATGGCGTGTTGACCGAGCGGCTCGCCATGCGGCCGGGCTCCACCGTCCAGGCGAGGTCGGGGTCGAAGACCGTGAGCGAGGCCGGCCGCCCGACCTCGATCGGGCCTCCCTGGCGGTCCTCGAGCGACGCGATCGCTGCCGGCTGCCACGAAAGGGCCGGCAGCAGCTGCTCCAGGGTGGCGTCGAGCTCGGTGAGGAGGACGGCCACTGCGGTCTCCAAGCCGATCACGCCGAAAGGGGCCTGATCGAAGGGTTGTTCCTTGGTGTCGACCGCCCAGGGGCTGTGATCGGTGGCGACGGCGTCGATCGTCCCCTCGAGGAGGCCCGCTCGCAGCGCGACGACATCGGCCTCGGTGCGCAGCGGCGGCCGCGTCTTGACGTTGGGGTCGTAGGCGGCACAGGCCGACTCATCGAGCACGAGATGGTGGGGCGACACTTCGGCGGTGACCGCTTGCCCCTCGGCTTTGGCCGCCCGGACGAGGGCGACGGCCGTGGCGGTGGTGATCTGCTGGAGGTGGAGGGGCGTTCCCGTCAGGCGGGCCAGGGCGAGGTCGCGGACGACCGCCAGCTCCTCCGCCACCGCCGGCCGCCCGGGCAGCCCGAGCCTCGCCGATACGTCGCCCTCGTGCATCACCCCACCGGCGGCCAGCCCCCGGATCTCGGGCCGGTCGGCGACGACGGCGGTGACCGCAGCGCTCTCGGCGACGCCGCCGAGGTACTCCATGGCCCGCCGGAGCAGCGCCGGGTCCTGGATCGAGCGGTCGGCGTCGCTGAACAGGCGGACCCCCGCATCGAGCAGCTCGCCCAGCGGGGCCAACGCCGTGCCATCGCGGTTGGCCGACAAGGCAGCGGCCGGCACGACGTCGCACGCGGCCGACTTCGCCAGCGCCAGGATCTCGCTGACGACCGCAGCGTTGTCGGTGCAGGGATCGGTGTCGGGCATCGCCACGATCGCCGTGTAGCCACCGAGAGCCGCCGCCCTGGCTGCGGTCTCGACCGTCTCCGCCCCCTCGTTGCCGGGCTGGCGGAGGTGAGCGTTCAGGTCGACGAAGCCGGGACAGACCAGGCACCCGACGGCGTCGAGCACCGAGGTGCCAGGCCCGTTGGCGGCGGTGCCGGGGGCGGCGACCTCGACCACGAGCCCGGTCGCATCGTCGACCACGACGTCGCCCGGCCGCTGGCCGCGCTGATCGATGATTCGCCCTCCGGCCACGACGGTGATCGTCATGGCGAGCTCGCCCTGCTGATCGTGCTCTCGGCTGTGTCCTCGGCTGTGCTCTCGGCTGTGTCCTCGGCTGTGCTCTCGGCT
>JAOTYQ010000325.1 GCA_029861725.1 Acidimicrobiia bacterium
GAGCTGGTTCGCCGCGGTCACGACGTGGGGGACCGGCTCGCTCACCATGTTGGGGCCCCAGTGCGGCGTGACCAGGACGATGTCGGTCGCCAGGTCGGCGATCGCCTCGAGGGCCCAGGCGTAGCGACTGTTGCGGAGATCGGCATAGGCCACGCCCGCCCGGTCGACCCTGGCGTCGTAGGCGGCGGGATGGTCGGTCAAGCCGACGATCCCGATCGATCGGCCACGGAGGTCGAACGTGGCCGCAGCCCGAGCCGAGACCTGGTCGACCCCGGCACCGACGTGGGCGATGCCGGCGTCGTCGAGATACCGGAGCGTGTCCTCGAGGGCCTCGGTGCCGTAGTCGAGCGCATGGTTGTTGGCCAGCGTCACGCAATCGACGCCGAGAAGGGCCAGCACGTCGATGGCGGCCGGTGGCGCCCGGAAGAAGAAGGGCTTGTCCGGATCGGGCCACAGCTCACCACCGTCCGAGATGGCGCATTCGAGGTTCAACAGGAAGAAGTCGGCCTCGTGGGCGATGGCCACCACCTCGGGCGAGAACAGATCCTCAGGGGCCCCGGCTTCGAGCCGAGCTCCCACCTTGCGGCCGAGCATCGTGTCGCCGGCGAGGCCGAGCTTGATCGTGCCCGCCCGGCCCGGGCCGGCGATCATCGTCCCCGCCCGCCGAGGGTCGACGCGACCACGTCGAGCCAGCTCATCAGGTGGGTGTCGACCATGTGAACGTCGAGTGCTCGCCGCCGGGCCCGCTCGCCGAGATCCTTGCGGAGCTGGGGCTCGTCGAGAAGTCGGCAGACGGCGGTGCCGAACGCACCGAGATCGTGAGGGTCGTCGATCAGCAGTCCGGTCTCGCCGTCGATGATCTGCTCGACGATGCCGCCGACCGCGGTGCCGATCACCGGTGTGCCCTTGAGCATCGCCTCGGCCACGGTGAGCCCGAATCCCTCGGCGATGCTCTTCTGTGTCACCACCGAGGCGTGACGCTGCAGTGCGTTCACGATCGCCGCGTTCTCCTCGACGTCGTGCATGGGAATGCAGACGAGCTGCACCCGACGACGGATGGCGTGGGGAAGCTGCCGCCACGCCTCCCAGCAGTCGTGGAGGACAGCCCCACCCTCGGGGTCGTCGGCGACGGCCGAGACGACGGGGCCGGCCAGGACCAGCTCGGCGTCCCGGCCGGAGTCGACGTAGCGGGCGAAGGCTTCCATGACCCCGGCCATGTCCTTCATGCCATCCCATCGCGAGACCTGAGCGATCATCGGGGTCGTCACGGCTGCTGGGGGACCGGTCCGGAACACGTCGCAGTACCGCTCGACCCGCGATGGTGTCCCGTCGGTGCGGGTGAACGTCCGGTCGCCCTGCCGGCCGGCCACGATGCCGACGTGGGTGAGGATGGCCTCCACCTGCTCGTCGGTGAGGGGCTGGTTCTTCGGCGACAGTGGGTCGATCGAGGGCCACACGATCGAGCACTGGTCGCTCGGCACCCACGACGGCGGGAACGTCGCGCTGGTGAACACGTAGTGGTCGACGAAGGGCTCCAGGTAGGGCCGGAGGAAAGCCCAGGCCCGCTCGGTGTGGACGTCGGTCGAGTCGCGACCGACGTGGCAGCGCCAAACGACCGTGCAGCCGAGCCGCGTCGCCTGCTCGGCCAGGCCTGCGGTCTGGGGATCGTGGAGCACGACCACGTCGCCCGCCTCGGTCTTCGTCGCCAGCGCTTCCCCCTCGGCGGTCAGCGTGGTGCGGTACAGATCGTGCTCGCCTGGTCCCAGGTGGCCACCGTCGCCGGGGCTGCCGTAGAGATGGTTGTGGATCCGCTTCGTGAGGCTGAAGAAGGCAGGACTGCCGTCGATCACGACCCAGCGGGCGTCGACGCCGGTGCCGCGGACGTAGCCGAGCATCGTGCTGAGCATCTCGGCCACACCACCGCCGGTCGCGGTCGAGTTGACGTTGACCACGCTTCGCCCGGTCAGCAACTCGCTCGCTCGGAGTCCCGCTTCGACCAGGTCCTCGACGCGCTCGGGTCCGATCACCTCGCCGAGACGTAGGGGATCGCCGGCCCGGATCGTCACCTCGTGCATGACTCAATCCTCCCGCTCCCGACCAACCCGGGTAAGGGACCTTCGTCCTGGCCGTGCTGCGATTCGTGCTCGGTACCGATCATTGACGAGTAGGCTCGCGACGAGCGAGGTTCGACCGATGAGAGAGCTGGCACAGACCTTCCGCTTTCCAGGAGCGACCGAGAAGCAGCTCGCCCACGTGCTGGCGACTGCTCCACTGGTCGGCGCGGCGAGCATCTTCGGGAAGCGCACCGTGGCCGCCACCACAACCGAGGCCGACGTCCGCAAGGCGATCGGGTTCGAGCCGGCGCCGATGCCGCTGCTCCGCTTCGATGTCGAGATGCGCCAGCAGGTTGCCGATTCGGGAACGCTCGTCATCGTGGAGATCAGCCAGCCGGGGCGGCGTCGACCGTACCTCGCCGGCCAGTTCGTGTGGCAGCTCACCGACGACGCCGACGCCGCGGTCCTGCAAGAAGAGATCAACACCCCGACCGCGCTGGCGATCGTCAGCCGGCCCCTCGACGGCTCGGGGCCGAGCCTTCGTCGGTGGCTGTTCTTCGTCGTCGGTCATGAACGGGTGATGCGAGACGTCGCTGCCAACCTGCGCGCCCTGCTCGCCGAGGACCCGGCCTCGGGCGACTGAGGCTACGGTTCCGCTTTGGCGAGCGGTGGACCTCCGGCGAGGTGTCGCTGCGGGGGGATCGCCTCGGATCGCCTCGGATCGCTCGAGCGCCTGGTCGGCAACTGCAGTACGATCGAAGACGAGGAGCAACGAGGAACAGGAGGCCAGGACATGGCTATGTTCATCATCGAGCGAGAGTTCGCCGAGCGGCTCGAGCTCGACGCCGATCTCCTGAAGGGCACGGTCGACTACAACGACGTGCACGAGCTCAGGTGGCTCTTCTCGTTCCTGTCGGCCGATCGCCGGAAGACCTACTGCCTGTACGAGGCGCCCAATCCCGAGGCGCTGCGGCGCCAGGCCGGCGATCTCGGCCTCCCGGCCGACGCCATCATCGAGGTGACCGAGATCAACCCCGAGATGTTCAGCAGCGGAACGAGCGTGACCGGCAACCTCGCGTCCTGAGCCACGGGCGCGTTCGGGTCCGAACGTCAGGCCCTCGGTTTGGCGTCGTACACGCGAAGATCGTCGATCTTGGCATCTCGAAGCGTGAACAGCTCCGCCCCGACCAGCTGGAATCGGTCCTGCTGGTCGCGCCGGGTGCCGGTGAAGTCCCATTCGGCGGCTGCGGTGCCGGCCGAGTCCCAGGCTCGCTGCAGTTCACAGCGGGCGTCGGGGAACTGCTCGATGATGTCGTCGTAGAACCGGCGGATCTCGCGGGCCCCATGGTGACGAACACCGTCGCTCGTCGTGATCACTCCATCGTCGGTGAAGCAATCGACGACCGCTTCGAGGTCGTGGGCGTTGAAGGCCTTGAAGTACCTTTCGACCAGATCCAGTTCGCAGGTCATCTTGTTCTCCTTTGTCGTTGGCGGATTGCTCATCTCACAGCAGGTGGAACGGCCAGTCGCTCTGGCGGCCCAGGATGAACTTGCCGAGCGACTCGTAGCGGCTCCACGATGCGATTGCGTTCTGGCGGAGGGTCTGGAGGTCTCTGAATCGCGTCTGGAGCGGCGACTCGTCTCGGAACGCGGTCGACCCTCCCGACTCGTACAGGAGATCGACCGCTTGGACCGCGGCATCGAGCGCGAACGATGCAGCCAAGCCCATGGGAACGCAGGCTGGGCCGGTGATGCGCGAGCCATCCTGGACCGAGTCCCATCCCTCGGCGACGGCCGCGGCGAGCGTGTGACGGCCGGCCTGGACGAGGGCTTGGGCTCGGGCCACCCGTTCCTGGACGGTTGCCCGATCGGCGGTCAGCGTCTCAGTGTAGGCCGGCGTCTTCGTCGATGCCAGCTCGACGAACTCTTCGAGCGCCCCCTGGGCGATCCCGATACCGACCTGGGCGATCCGGACGGCGTCGACGATCAGGCCGAGCCGGTAGAGCGGCCCGGTGAACGGACCCTCGGTCTGCTCCCAGGGCCCGAGCAGGTACGTGCGATCACGGGGGACGTCGACGGCTTCGGCCTTGAAGTGGGTGCTCCCGGTTGCTCGCAACCCGAGCGTGTACCACGTGTCGAGGAGCGTGACATCGTCCGGATCGAGGAACGCCAGGACCGTGACCGGGTCTCCTTCGGCGCCCAGTACCGGGCCGTCGTCATCGGTCAGCCAGCTCAGGACCACCAGGCTCGTCGCGTAGTCGGTGGCACTGCCGAACGACCAGGTGCCGTTGAGCGTGTAGCCATCGGTGTTCTCGGTCGCCTTCCCCGGCGGTACGAACGATCCGCAGGTCACGACGTCGGGTTTACCGAGCAAATCGTCCAGCACCGGTGCGGGGAGGAACTGGTAGAGCATCGAGATGAACACGCTGTTGCTCACTACCCAACCGGTCGCAGGGTCGGTGCGAGCGAGCGTCTCCATCACCGACAATGCGGCGTTCGGCGGAAGCTCCATTCCTCCGAGTTCCTTGGGAACCCACATCTTCATGAGGCCGGAGTCGGCCAGCGCCGACATCACCTCCGGTGCCATCCTCCGTTCTGCCTCGGCCGTTGGTGCATGGGCCAGGACCAGCGGCTCGAGCTCCCGGACGATGTCCTCTAACTCAGCTGTCAGGTTCGTATACGTGACGGCGGTGACATTCATGTCGTGCTCCTCGGTTTGGATTCGGATCGGCGGTTCGCGCTCATTCACCGGGGATGGTGGGCTGGTGGCCCATTCGGACCATCGCGGCGCTGTGTTGGACGAGGCGGATCGTCTCGAAGGCGTAGTTCACTGCGTGGATATTGCGGAGCCCGAGCTCCAGAGGGTGGCCCCGGAAGAACGCCGCCCGAGACGTTCTCCCGTACAGCTCGGAGATCACTTCACGGGCGACCTTGGCTGCGTAGTGCTGGTAGCCGAACAGGGCAGAACGTTGCTCGTTGGATCCTCGACTTCCGGATTCGGCGGCGTCCCACAGCTCGGCAGCGGCAGAGCGCAATCCTGCCCTGATCGAGCGCAGGGCAGCGTCGGCTTCGGCGATCATCTCCAGCGTTGCCGAGCTCGACGTCGCTGCTCTGTTCGTGGTGGCTGAGACCTTGTGACCAAGCTCGTTGGCCGCAGCATCGAGAGCCGAGCTGAGGATTCCGACCGGAACGGCCGCGTTGCCCGTCATCGTCGACATCAGTGATCCCAGGAGGTACAGGGGCCGATCGGTCTCGGGCGGCGTCGTCATGTCGAGCGCAGACCATCCAGGGATCTCCGTGGAGGCGAGCCGGACACGATGGGAACCGGTCGCCCGCATGACGGTTGCGTCCTCCCAGATGGTCTCGACCTCGAGGAGCTCGGTCGGCACGAGGAACCTTCGGAGGTCGACCAGCCCGCGAACTCTGGCCGGTTGATCGCCGTCCATGACCAGCCCCGACAGCACGCACCATCGGGTATCGAGCACGCCGGTCACGAGCGGCCACTCACCCTCGAGCCGAAAACCGTTGCCGCGGGGAGCGGCCCGACCCCCTGGGGCGACGCAGACGCCGAAATGACGATCCGGCTCGGCGAAGAGCTCGTCTCGGTGCCCCGGGGAGAGATAGGCGACGGCGTGGCTGGCCGCCACCGAGTTGACCATGTACCACGCCACGGTCGGATCGGCGGTGGCGATCACTTCGAAGACCCGCGCCGCCACCGGGAGCGACGCTTCGTGTCCCCCGACCTCTCGGGGGGCGAAGAGGCGGAACAAACCAGCGGCACCCGCGGCCTCGAGTACCGGTCGCGGCATCCGAGCGTCAGCCTCCCCCTGCTGCCGGTGCTCGATGATGAGCGGCACCAGGGCTTTGGCTTCCTCCACCAGCGTTTCTTGCCCGACTTCCAACGCCGTCACGGTTCTGTTCCCTCGGTCTCTTTTGCTGTTTGATGTCGACAGTAGACAGCAAGGACCGCCCGGTGAATCCCTCGAATTGACCTTTGACAGCATCCGAGCCACTAGTCAGGATTGACTACATAGCTCATCGGGTAGCTCATCGGCACGGCCTCGAAAGGAGGTTCCGATCCGATGTGGGAGATGATTGCCGCCTGGAGCGGCAGCGGCCGGCCTCTGCCGGCGTCGATCGACGACATCGTCGCGCAGCACAGCGGCGTCATCGTTTCGGGCGACGCCGCCGATGGAGACACGACCGCCGCCTACTTCCGGAGCGTGCGCGAGGCTCTCGATGCGGCGCTCGACGTGGTGGCGGCCGACACCGAGCCGCCGAGCTGCTCGATTGGCATCGCTGCCGGTGAAGTCGAAATAGATGATGAATGCATCGGCGGTCCGCCGCTCGACGAGGCGAGGCGACTCGCTGCGGGGAACGACCCGGGCGTCTTCGTGACCGAAACGACGCGCGCGCTCGCCCCCGCCGAGCGGTACCTGTTCGAGCGATGCCGCAGGAGCGGGTCGACCCCGATCGCCCAGCTGGTGGGCCATCGAACCGCGGCTCGGTCCGTGCCCGGGCTGACGCTGCCATATCCAATCGCCGCCGAGCCGGAGTTCGCCCTGATAGGTCGAGCTGAAGAGCTAGCCCTCCTCGACGAGGCGTTCGAAGCCGTCGCTCACGGCCAGCATCGCGAGCTCGTCTTGGGAGGTGAGGCCGGCTCGGGCAAGTCGCGGCTGATGAGGGAGTACGCAGTCGAAGCTCGACGGCGTGGTGCGACCGTGCTGTACGGGCGCTGTCTGGAGTCAGCCGAGCGGCCGTTCCTGCCCTTTGCCGAGGCCCTGTCCGACCACCTGGGGCAGCTCCCTGCTGGTGAGCGGACCGCTCTCACGACGTCGATCGACGACGACCTGGCACCGCTCTTGG
>JAOTYQ010000327.1 GCA_029861725.1 Acidimicrobiia bacterium
GTCTTCGCCCCGTCGAGGGGGTGCCGGCCAACGAGCAAGTAGAAGAGCAGCACGGCCAGCGAGAACCGGTCGGTGTACTTCGACGGCTGCTTGCTGTGGCCTAATATCTCGGGAGCCATGAACCGTTGCTGACCCAAGACCAGCGACTGGTCGACCCCTTCGATCCCGACGTTGTCGTTGTCGCAGATCATCGCTCGCCCGGTCTCCGGGTTGAAGAACGCGTTGCCGAAGTTGATGTCGCGATAGCAGAGACCAGCGGTGTGCAGCGCCAGGTACGACTGGGCGAGCTCGAAGCAGAATCGGATGACGCTCAGCTCCCGTCGGGGGACCTCGTTGCGGAGCAGCGCACCGATGTCGACGTAGCCCTCCGGTCGGAAGTCCATGATGTACCCGAAGCGGCCGCTCTCGTCGTCTTCGATCAGACCGATCGGCCAGAGGAAGCTAGGGCTCGGGGCGCCCCGTTCGACGAGCGCTGCGAGATTGGCCCGCCGCTCAGGCGACGACACGCGCTCGTGGTACCACTTCAGGGCCTTGCGCTCGCCCCCGCCCTGAAGCTCGAACACATCGCCCTCGCCCCCACCGGCGATGTACCGGACGACGGTGTACGGCTCGCTCCGGTCCCGAAGAGCGATCTTGGTTCCTAGGTCGATCATCTCGCGATCCCGATCGTATTGCAGCACAATGAAGGGCACGGGGTCGACGGCACCAGCGGACTCCACGACGCACGGGGAGGTCGGTAGCGGTGGCGAACCCAACGGTCAGGGCTGACGTGATCGACGTCGAGCTCATCTTCCTGGTCGACGTCTCGGGGTCGATGGCGTCGTACGGGAAGATCCAGTCGCTGAACGCGGCGATGGAGGAGGCACTCCCCTTCCTCCGACGCTCGGCGGGAGCGTTGGTCGAGCTCCGACCCTGGGCCCGCATCCTCACCTTCGGGTCGTCAGCGCAGTGGATCACCACACCGGTGGCCCTCGGCGACTTCCGGTGGCCGGCGCTGGGCGCCGTGCCCGGCGACATGACCGAGCTCGGCCTGGCCCTCGACCTGGTGGTCCGGCGCCTCGATGAAGGCATGAGCAACCCGCCGGCGTTGATCCTGTGCACAGACGGCATGCCGACGGACACGGCGCAGCCGACGTTCGCCAGCGCGCTGGTCAGGCTGGACGAGCACCCGATCGGACGCAGCGCCACGCGGGCTGCGATCACGATCGGCCGCGAGGCCGACCGTGACACGGTGATCGCCTTCCTCGCCGCCGTCGACGGTGAGCCGCTCCGGGCCGATCAACCCCAGCAGCTCGCCGGTCAGATCCGGCTCGCCGGAGAATCGGTCCTGCAGAGCGCCTCGGAGGTCATCTGGTAGCGGAGGCGATCCGACGTAGGTCTGATCGGACCTCTTGAGCAGCCGCTGTGCTCCCGTCACCATCGACGACATGGACGCAGGCTTCCGGCAACATCAGCCACGATACATCCAGGACACGGTAGAGATGTTCTGGCTGCTCGACGTCTCGGGCTCGATGGTCGTCGGCGGCAAGATCGATGCCCTCAACCGCGCCGTGGCCGATGCGATCACCAGCGCGCGACAGCTCACTCGATCGCTGGGGCCGGTGCGGGTGCTCATGCGGGCCATCGTGTTCGCCGAGGACGCTGGTTGGTGGATTCCCGAGCCGGTCGACTGCCTCCACCTCACCTGGCGGCCTGTCACGACGGTGGCCCGGGGCACGACGGAGACCGGGCGTGCGATCTCGCTTGCCGCGTCCGCGCTGGCCAGTATCGATCCGGGGCGGGCGAGCCGGCCGCCGGCGCTGATCCTCGTGTCGGACGGCAAGCCGACCGACCGCCGTCAACCGACCTACCGTGCTGCGCTCCGCCAGCTCGACCAGCTGGCCTGGGGACCCACGTCGACCCGCGTGGCGATCGGGATCGGCGACGACGCCGACACGGCCTCGCTCCAGCGCTTCGTCGGGCATTCAGAGATCCCGCCACTTCGGGCGCTCAGCACCTCGGATCTGAGTCGGTGCCTGAGTTTGGCGACGACTATCGCTGTCGAGGGCGTCACGATGCCGATCCCCACGGTGCCGAACGGGGAGATTTCCGCTGACAACGGCCCGAGCGACCTGGCACAGTGGGCGGGAGGAGAGCGGGGATGGGACGATCGACAGCTGCTAACCGCCGGGCCAACCACGCCCCGGCGTGTGATCGACGAGCTCCCGGTCCCGCTGCGGCACGAGGAACGACGGGCACGACTGCTGGCTGACCAGGCTCGGAGGGATCGATGAGAACCTGTCAAGAGGAACGACGGCCGGCGACCGGGGTGAGGTGGGCGAGCCGCCTCCTGGGCGTCGTGATGATCGCGTTCGCCACGGCGATCGTCACGACGCCGGTCGGCGTCGAGGCACATGCGCAGTCGACGGAGGACGGCACTCCGACCCAGGTCGTGATCTTCATCATCGACCTGTCGGGTTCGATGAACGAACCGTTCGACGACACCCGAACGAAGCTCGACGTCGCGAAGGAGGCCTTCATCGAGGCATTCACCAACGCGAGTCCCGATGCGGTCGTCGGCCTCCGGGTGTACGGCAACCGGTTCCCGTCGACCGCTCCCGCCGATCGCGAGGTCAACTGCACACAGGACACCGAGATCCCCATTCCCATCCCGAACCCGATCGCTCCGTTCGACCGAGATCGCCTGATCGCCGAGGTTGAGGGTCTGACCGCGACCGGCGACACGGCGATCGCGCTCGCCCTCGACGCGGCGAACACCGACATCCCCGACAACGCGTTCGGGACCTTGGTGCTCTTCTCCGACGGCCGGGACGAGTGCTTCGACGCCGACCTCGACGGTGACGCCGGCAGCGGCTTCAGCTACGGCCGCAACCCGTGCGACGTCGCTCGCGAGATCGCGGGAGACGGCGTCGACCTCAAGATCGACCGGGTGGAAACGGTCGGGTTCCGGGCCGACGCCGACGCCGAGCTGGAGCTGCGCTGTATCGCCGACTCCACCGGCGGCTCGTTCACCGCGATCGAGACACCGGAGGATGCCCGGGACCTGCTCCCCGAGCTGCTCGGCGAGCTGGCCAGCGCCCGACCAGGGGAACGACTGGGCGGGATCGAGATCGACGGCACACCGGCGCAAGCCGGTGCTCCCCGACTCCCCCCGCTCAACGAAGCTGCAAATGGACGCTACGTCGATCAGATCGAGATGAACACCGAGAAGTGGTACCGGGTGAGCGAGTACGGCCCGGGCACTGGCACATTCACGGCGACCGTGTTCGGGCTGCCAGCTCAGGAGGGCATCGCCTTCGGCGCCAGGATGTACCTCCCGGCCAGCGATCAGACCTTCTTCCAACAGGCGGCGTCCGACCCGGACGCCGGCCTGCCTCGCCGCCCGACGGCCTCGGTCCGCTGTCCAGGGTGCTCGGTGACGGGAGGGCCGAATGACGTCTACTGGGTCGTCAGCCTCTCGGCCGAGAATCCCGATCTCGGAGGCACGTTCGACCTCGAGCTGCTCACCGAGGGCCCGGCGTTTGGTGGCCTGCCCACCAATTGTCAGGAACCACAGGAGTGCTGGTTCGAGGGCGAGCTCGCAGCCCGCACCATCGAGCTGGACGAGCTGGACGAGCGGTACACGACGAGGCTTACCGAGAGCGGGGCGTCGGAGCTCGTCGAGCAACGTGAGGAGCTGGTCACCACGGTCGATGACCTCGAAGCCCGAGCGTCGGATGCCGCGGCCAGGCGAGACGCGCTCGACGTGCAGCTCGAGGACCTCGGCGGAGCGTCGACCGACGTCACGCTCCCGCTCATCCTCGCCGGTGGTGGGGTCGTTGCCGGAGCCGCCACCGCCGTGGTCGCCAGACGTCGGCGCCGACGCGCCGCGTCGGGCTGGCCCGCCGTGGTGTCCGAACCGGGCGAAGCCGGTACCGCCGGGAGCCAACACCGGCCTGCTGATCCAGCGGTTGTGGGACGCGTGGTCCGCAGCGACGACCTCGGAACCCCGCCACCAGCGGGCGATCCAGCTCGTGCCTCGGCCGAGACAGCGAGCGCGGCCGGGAGTGGAGATCCAACCGCTACGGCCCGGGCGGCCGCTGGCGAACGGCCCGATTGGGCCACCGCCCCGACCGAGGCGGGCTCGGCCAGTCCCGATTGGCTGGGCGCCACCACGGCGAACGAGGTTGCGGGCGGCTCCGGCTCGACGAGCGCGGCAGGGGCCTCATCAGCTGACCGGCTGGAGAGCGCGGCGAGCGGCGACGGGTCGCAGGGCGATACTCGGTACCGCCCAGGCTGGTACCCCGACCCCCACAACGCAGCGCAACTCAGGTGGTGGGACGGGGTTCGCTGGACCGAGCACGTCGCTCCTACCCGAGGAGGTGCATCGTGAGAAGCGCTCTGCTCGCTCTGACCTGTGCGGCCGCGGTCGCACTCTTCGTCCTCGCCGGGCCGAGTCGCTCGGACGCCCAGGACACCGTGGCCGTCGACGGCACCGCCGACTTCCGGAACCCCCCTCGCCTCGCACCGGGTTCCTACAGCGACACGATCGTCACCGGGGAGACCGTGTGGTACGCCGTGCTGTACACCAACGATGTTCCGTACCGCTTCGCGGCCGACCTGACCGACATCGATCTCGATGCGCAGAGCGACCTCACCCTCTCGGTGAGCTTCGTCGGCCCCACGCTGTCGGTGCTCGACAGCGGCTTGGAGCTCCAGGGCAGCGCCCGCTACGACGGTGGCGGAACCAACGTCTGGTACCTGGCCGTGTCGCTGGACACCGAGGGGCGGCTCGGCGTCGAGCATCAGCTGGTCCTCGACGTCGAGGGGGTCTTGTCTGCTGGCCTGGAGCCGTGTGAGGCCGACTGTGCACTGCGGGAACAGCTCGCCGCGGTCGATGCCGACATCGTCGAGGTCCAGGAGCGGATCGACGGGCTCGGCGAGGATCCGACCGCGGTTCTCGAGGCCGAGCTCACAGAGCTCGAGACCCGTCGCAACACTGCCGAGGACTCTCTCGACCGTGCCGATGCCAGAATCCGAGAGCTCTGCGCCCCAGAACCGGACTGCGAGGAACTGACCGAGCCACCGTCGACGACGCCGCTGTGGGCAACGGCGCTCGGCGGCCTCCTGCTCGCCGCCGGAGTGGCAAGCCTCGCTGTCTTCGCACTGCGCCGCTGACATGCAGCGGCACGGCCCGCGCGTCGACGGCCGCTTCGCCGATCATCGGCGCTGACCGGCAACCTGGTCTAGGGTTGGCCAACGAGTTCGGGGGCGACGAGACCATCTACACCCCGGGGGGACGTCGCCGTGAAACGACTCGCTGCTCTGCTCATCGCCTTCGCGCTGCCTGTGATGGCGGCCACGCCGGTGGCGGCCGGCCACTCCTACCCCGACGAACCGACCTACGTCGTCGACGAGGACTCCCTCCCCTTCGAACCGTTGCCCGGCTTCGAGGACTCCGACCGTCAGTGGGGCGTGCTGCGAAACGCCGGCTGGCGAATCGAGGTGCCGGCGAACTGGAACGGCGACCTGGTCATGTGGGCTCACGGCTTCCGCGGGACCGACACCCGCCTCTTCTTCATGGAGGAGGAGGTGCCATTCCGTCAGTACCTGCTCGAGAACGGCTACGCCTGGGCCGCCTCCACCTACTCCAAGAACGACTACAACGTGGGCACCGCCGTCGAGGACACCCACCGCCTCGCTCGCCACTTCCGCCGAGTCGTCGGCGAGCGGGCCGACCGCACCTACATCGCCGGGGCGTCGATGGGCGGCCACGTGACCGCGACGTCGATCGAGCGCTACCGGCGGTTCTACGACGGCGCGATGCCGGTGTGTGGGGTGCTCGGCGACTTCGAGCTGTTCGACTTCTTCCTCGACTTCAACGTCGCCGCCCAGCAGATCGCCCTCGGTACATCGGTGTTCCCCGCCCCGGCCGATTACGCCACCGTGGTCGCCCCCGAGATCAAGGCTGAGCTCGAACTGTCCACCGGCAGCTGGCCCTTCGCGCTCAACGCCGCAGGTGAGGCCTTCAAGCAGCTCGTCGAGAACCGCAGCGGCGGCGACCGACCGAACTTCGACGAAGCCTGGAACTTCTGGAACTCCGTCGCCGACGGTGGGTCGGGACCGGGCAGTTTCCTGTTCGACCTCGGTACCGGCGACGGCTCCATCGGCCCCCGACCGCTGGTGGCGGTCGACAACACCGACGTGTTCTACGAGACCGACCTCATCGTCGGGCCCAGCAACGCCTTGGAACAGGAGCTGAACGCCGACATCGTCCGCGTCGAGCAGGAGCGCGGCGCCCGGCGCAACACCCGAACCTCGCCATCCCCGATGCTGCGGGGCCGCATCCAGGTGCCGGTGCTGTCGCTCCACAATCTCGGCGACCTCTTCGTGCCGTTCCACATGGAGACCGAGTACGCCGCTCTGATCGCCGACCGGGGTCGCACCGACCTGCTCGTCCAGCGGGCCATCAGGGGCTCGTCGCACTGCGGGTTCACGACCGCCGAGTACGAGCAGGCGTTCGCCGACCTGGTGCTCTGGGTGACCGACGGCGTGCGACCCGATGGAGACGACGTCGGCGACCCCGCCGCCGTGGCCGACCCCGAGTTCGGCTGCCGGTTCACCGACCCGACCCCCGACGCCCACCTCGCCGCCGCCCCCTGCCCCAACGGCTGATCAGCGGCTTCTCGACCGATCCCGTCCTCAACGGCGACAACCCTGGCCAAACGCACCTCGGTGTCAGACCCCGGGGCTACGGTCTCGGTGTGGATGGGAACGAGCGGGGAATCCGATCGATCGCCGAAACCTACGACCGGCTCCGCCACCAGCATCCGGCGTGGCGGCTGCTGACGGCCAGGAGAGCGCCGCTCGTCCTCGGCTGCCTGCGGATCCTGTTCGACGGCCAGGTCGATCGGGTCACGGTCGACGAT
>JAOTYQ010000326.1 GCA_029861725.1 Acidimicrobiia bacterium
GAAGTAGACGGCGTTGTTGTTGTCGTCGACCCGCCAGCCGGTCAGCGCGAGGGCACCGGCCCGCACGTCGTCCTCGGTGTAGTGCCCGATCCCGGTCGAGAACAGCTCCATCAGCTCCCGCGCGAGGTTCTCGTTCGGCTTCTCGCCTGTGGAGGTGTCGGCGTTGAGGTACTTGATCAGCGCACCATCGACGACGAACCCTTGCAGGAGCTGGCGGAAGTTGCCGAGCGCATTGGCTCGGAGCATGTTGAGCTGGGCCGGCAGGAGCTTCTGGTCACCCGACGCGTAGCGGTGCGTCGTCAGCACCGTGTGCCAGAAGAACGTCATGCGCTCATGAAGGCCGCTCGTCGAGCCGGTGATCTGCCGGGTCCACCAGGTGATCGTGTCGTCGCTCTTGTCGGCGGCCGGTGCGGTCTCGGGGCTGGGAGCAGCGTCGACGAGCGCCTGGACGGCATCGGCCCATGGTTTGGAGGCCAGATCGTCGACGGCTTCCAGGTCGACCCGCATCGTGGCCCGCCTGGCCAGCAGGACGGCATCGCGGCGCGCCGGGTCTCGATCCGCCATTTCCACGATGGGTAACCCTATCGATTACATCGAACCGTTTCGGCTCTGACCATCACTCACGTCGCCCGTCGGGCCCGGTGCCGTAACGTGGGGAGCCGATGGAGGTCGACAGCTGCTCGTTCACGACCGCCCGGCTGGCGGTGCGCGACTGGCAGGCGGCACCGATCAGCGGCCGGGACGAGCCTCGCCTCGCCGACATCGTCGCCGGCCTGCTCACCGATGCGGTGACCCGCCACCTTCCGGCCGACTGGCAGGGCCCCTACACCCCTCCCCGGGCGAGCCGTTGGATCGCCGAGCGAGACGCCGAGGGCCCGGTGCTGCTCGTCGCCGACAGAGAAACGGGCGAGCCGCTCGGCCTGCTGCTGCTGTTCGAGTACGAACACGGGGAAGATGGGGTAGAGGTCCGCCTGGGCTACCTCCTGGCCGAGCGGGCCTGGGGTCGAGGCCTGGCTACCGAGCTCATCACCGGCTTCGTGGCGTGGTGCCGGACTCGACCGACGGTCCGGTCGGTCGTCGGTGGTGTCGAGCCTGGCAACGAGGCGTCGATCCGAGTCCTCGAGCGATGCGGCTTCGAACGGCTCGCGTGCGACCCGGGGGAGGGCGGGGAGCTCTTCTACGCCCTGCGGCTCGGCCCGGGAGCCTGACCCTGTAGCCGAGCCGAGCCGAGCCGGCCGGCCGGTCCGCCCTCCTACGACGACCGATCGGAGCTCGGGCGATCAGAGGTTGAGGGCGGTGGAGAAGTCGGGCACGCCCTCCCACCGACCGGCGTCGCCGCTGCTGCGCATCACGGCGATAGTCTTGATCACCTCCGGGTTGGCAAGGCCGTGTGGCGCTTCCCCGGTGAGCACTCGGATGACGTTCTCGGCCTGGCGGATCGGGCACTCCTCCAGGAAGACCGGCGAGAACCCGGCGATGTGGGGCGTGACGATGCAGTTCGGTAGGCGGAGGAGCCGGTCGTCGGGGTCGATCGGCTCCACCTCGGTCACGTCGAGCGCCGCGGCTTCGATCGAACCGGTCTCGAGCGCGTCGGCCAGTGCCGCTCCGTCGACGATCGGGCCCCGGGCCGTATTGACCAGGATTGTGGTGGGTTTCATGAGCGCCAGGGCATCGGCGTCGATCAGGTGACGGGTCTCGGCGGTGGCCGAGCAGTGGATCGACAGGTAGTCGGAGCTACGCAACAGCTCGTCCAGCGGCACGAGCCGGACGCCATACAGGTCGGCGGTCGACTGGGGCACGTATGGGTCATGGGCGACGATCGCGGAGGGACCGAACCCCCGGATCCTGGTGGCGAACGCCCGGCCGATGTCGCCGAAGCCGATGATGCCGACCGTGTGGCCCGCGAGGCGCCGGACCGACTCGTAGTAGTGCATCGTCGACTTACGATCGGTGCTCCACGCTCCCTCTCGCGTGCTGCGTACCGCGTCGTGGAGGTGCCGCGTCAGGTTGAGGAGCATCGCCATCGCGTGATCCGCCACCTCGGCCGTGTTGACGCCGGGCACGTTGCAGGCCAAAACGCCCAGCTCGGTCGCAGCGTCGAGATCGATCGAATCGACACCGACGCCCATGCGGCTGACGACCTTGAGACGGGGGCACGATTCGAGCACCCGGCGCGAGGTCAGGGGTAGGACCCCCACTTGGGCCCCATCGGCATCGGCCAGCAGCTCGATGAGCTCGTCCTCGGAGCGGCACGGTTCCTCGACCACTCGAAAGCCGGCCGCCTCGAAGAGGTCGACCCGGTTCCACGGGCTTGCCTGGAGCGCGATCTTCATGGTGAGTCCCTTCTACGGTCGGTTGTTGAGCCGGTCGTCGATCCTGGTCACGAGAGCGCTCACGAAGGACCGCTGCCATAGGGCCGGGTGATGATCTCCAGGACGTGGCCGTCCGGGTCGAGGAAGTAGAGGCCGCGTCCGCCGTCGCGCCGGTTGATCTCGCCCTGGCGCTGCAGCATCGGATCAGCCCAGAAATCGCGCGAGCGCTCCAGGATCCGGGCGTGGATCACGTCGAACTCCTCGTCTGTGATCAGGAACGCGTAGTGCTGCGGCGTGATCTCGTCGCCGGTCTCGGCGAAGTCGAGCGACAGGTCGTTGTCGAGGGTCACGATGTCGAAGTGGGCGAACTGCGACGGAGGGGGAAGGCCGAGGATATCGCTGAGGAATGCGGCCGACCGCTGCTGGTCGCGACACCAGACGATGGTGTGGTTGAGCTGGACTGCCATGGGCCCTCTTTCGTGCTCGGTGTCGAAGTTGCTCGAACCAGCCTCGCGCGCGGAGCCTCTCTCAGCTCGCCGATTGACCGGTTGGCTACCCTCAGCCGATGGATCGGATCACGGCCGACCTCGCGACCTACTACGAGCAGGAGGCGGAACGGGCGACGCGTGCGGGCCGGGCCGTCGATCCGCAGCGGGGGAGATGGCGCCGTTGGTTCGTCGACCTGCTCCTGGGCGAAGGTCGAGGGAAGCTGATCGAGATCGGCTGTGGACCGGGTCGGGATGCTCCGGCGTTCATCGACCGAGGCATCGGAGTCGCCGGCGTCGATCTCTCGGTCGGCAACGCCCGACTCGCCGCCGCAGTTGGGGCGCTCCCCGTGCAGGCCTCGCTGTTCGATCTGCCGTTCCGACCCCGCTCGTTCGATGCCGGTTGGACGATGAGCACGCTCGTGCACGTCGCCGACACCTCGTTCCACGCGGCGATGGCCGAGATCTGCCGCACCCTCGGCGTTGGCGCCCCGCTCGGCATCGGTTTGTGGGGTGGGTCCGACGAGGAAGGGCTCAGCGACTTCGACACGATCGAGCCAGCCCGGTTCTTCAGCCGTCGGTCGCACGATCGGATCCAGACGATGCTCGGCCGGCACGGCAGCATCGAGCTCTTCGAGACGAAGGACTATGGCCTCTCGACCGGCTGGGTGTACCAGTTCGTCCTGCTACGAGTGGCCTGAAGCTCGGCTGGACCACACGACGCCGCCGTCGGGCATCGTCGGGGTATGGCGGCGAACGGAGCCCATGTGGATCCCGCCGACCGCCACCCCGGTCCGTCCCGCCCGGCGGCTACCAGTCGTGGTCGGTGCCGTCCCACCGAAGGAAGCGACCCGAATCGGCTAGCGTGAGCCCTTCGATCGTGTCGGCGACGGCAGCGCTCGACTCCTCGACGGTGAGGCTTGCGGCCGGTCCGCCCATGTCGGTCCGCACCCAACCTGGATGGACGCACACGACGGCCACCCCTCGTCCGGCCAGCTCGGTCGCGGTGCGTCGGGTGACCATGTTCAGTGCCGCCTTCGAGGCGTTGTAGGCGATGTCGTCTCCGTGAGTGCCGCCGAAGCTCATCGCCCCGAGCTGGGACGAGACGTTCACGATCAGGGGAGTCGGCGCCTTCTCGAGCAGCGGAAGGAAGGCTTGCGTGACGAGGAGCGGCCCGGCCGCATTGACGTCCATCACCCCCAGGAAGTCGGCTCGGGCCATGGCGAGCGGACCCCGCCGATCCCTGGCGGCGCCGACCTCACGAGCGTTGATCCCGGCGTTGTTGACGAGCACGTCGACATGGCCGAGTGGGGCGAGCCTGTCGGCCGCAGCCTCGATCGAGGCGTCTGACGTCACGTCGAGGGTCACCACGTGAGGGGTCAACGCGGCCAGCTCCGGCGCGCTGGCCGGGTCGCGGACCGTGCCGACCACCCGGTTGCCCCGCTCCAGGAACCGGGCAACGAGCCCGAGTCCGAGGCCCCGACCGCCTCCGGTTACGACGATCGTCCGATGGCTCACGTGATTGCTCGACGGCTCGTTCGCTCGTTCGGACACCGGTTCAGTCTGGGGTGTGAAGCGGGTCGAGCCACACCCCAAACTGGATCGATGACCGGATCGGCAGTGCAGCGTCGCTTCCTGATCGGGCTGGATCGCCGGCTCGAGGCCGCCGCGACGATCAAGACCCGCGAGTGGTGGACCGCCTACCTCAAGGGCGAGGCGGTCTTCCGAGGGGCCAAGATGGCCGACGTCCGGCGAGCGGTCGCGGAGCTCGTCGACGAGCTCGACCTCTGCGATCAGCCGATCGACACCCTCATCGACCTGGCGCACGCAGCCCTGGCCCAACCGGCGACGGAAGACAAGCTCGGGGGCACGCTGCTCCTGGCGGAGCATGCGCTCGATCGGCTGACCACTACGCACGTCCACGCTCTCGCCGCCCCGCTCGCCAGCGGCCACCTCGCCGACTGGAACAGCTGCGACTGGTACTGCGTGAAGCTTGTCGGCCCGTTCGTCGCCACCAGGGCCACGAAGACGCGGGCCCGCCGAATCGCCCGGTGGGTGGAGAGCCCCGAGGGGTGGCAGCGACGGGCCGGCGCCGTGGCCTTCGTCGATCTCGCTCCCCTGGGGGACGCCGTGTTCCCCGGCTTCGTCGACCTCCTGCTCCGGATCGCCGAGGTCAACGCCGGCGACCCAACCCGATGGAGCCAGACCAGCGTCGGGTGGCTGATGCGGGAGCTGTCGCACGCCGAGCCCGAACGGGTGCGGGCCTTCGTCGACGAGCACCCCGACCTGGCGGCCGAAGCCAGGCGGGCGGCAACCGCCAAGCTCGCCCGCTGAGGCACCGGGCGTCGTCGGAACTTCTCGGCGAGCGTCGGCGGTCTGCCAGACTCGGGCCGTGACCACCGACAGCACCTACCATCCACAGCAGCTCCACACCTACGTCACCGAGGTGTGCGGGGCGCTCGGCAGCGAGCCGGAAGAGGCTGGGCTCGTCGCCGACCAGCTGATCGGGGCGAACCTGGCCGGGCACGACTCGCACGGAGTCGGGATGATGCCGGCCTACGTGGCGTCGGTCGCCGGCGGGCGGCTCTTCGTCAACCGGCACATCTCCGTCGCCAGCGACTCGGGGTCGGTCCTCGTCATCGACGGGAACCGTGCGTTCGGGCAGGTTGCTGGCTACGAGGCGACCAACCTCGCGATCGAGCGGGCCCGGGAGGCCGGGGTGGCGCTCGCCGGCCTTCGGAACAGCTTCCACATCGGGCGCATCGGCCACTGGGGTGAGCAGTGCGCCCGGGCCGGGATGGTGTCGATCCACTTCGTGAATGTCGCCGGCAACGACCCGATCGTCGCCCCCTATGGGGGTGCCGACGCCCGCTTTGCCACCAATCCGATCTGCGTCGCCGTGCCGAGCATGGGCGACGAGCCGGCCGCCCTGCTCGACATGGCGACGAGCCTCATCGCCCTCGGCAAAGCACGGGTGGCTCACAACTCGGGCCTCGAGCTGCCATCCGACACGGCACTCGACGGATCGGGGAACGTGACTCGGGATCCGGCTGGACTCATGGCCGTGCCTCGCGATGGCGCGATCATCGCATTCGGCAACCACAAAGGGTCGGGGCTCGCCATCATGTGTGAACTGCTCGGAGCGGCCCTCACTGGTGGGATGACGATCTCCCCGCGGCACGAGCGGGACGATTCGGCCATCAATTCGATGCTCTCGATCGTCATCGACCCCGGCGCGCTGACCAGCCGGAGCTCGCTCGTGGCCGAGGCGAACGAGTTCCTCGACTACGTGCGCTCGTCGAGCGTCCGGGCCGGCTTCGAGGAGGTGCTCATTCCCGGCGAGCCCGAGCTGCGAGCGCGCCAGGCCCGGGCGGCGGCGATCGCAGTCGACGACGGCTCCGTCTCGCAGCTCCGATGGGCTGCCGGCAAAGCCGGTCTCCCCGAGACCCGGATCGAGGAGCTGCTCGGCTGAGCGGCTGTCGAGCACCGCCCCACCAGCCGCTCACCGCCCGACCAGCCACCCCCTCGGTCAGACGAGCACGGCCTCGCGGTCGGCCTGCTCGCCGTCGACGGCGTCGACCAGCTCGGGCTCGGGAACGCAGACCGTGCCCTCGATGTCGATGGTGGGCAGCAGCCGGTCGAGCCACCCGGGGAGCCACCAGTTGGCGTCACCCATGAGCTTCGTCGTCGTCATCACCACCTTCGACCTCGACGAGTACGTGCACGGTGCGCGCAAGGCTGGCGCCAGGGGCTTCCTGCTCAAGGACGCCGGGCCCGACCTCCTGGTGCAGGCGATCCACGCCGCCGCCAACGGCGACGCGTTGATCGCACCGAGCATCACCGCTCGGCTCCTGGCGACGTTCTCGAACGGCAGCGTTGCACCGGTGGCTCAGCCGGTCGAACCGCTCACCGATCGGGAGGAGGAGGTCTTGGTGACGGTTGCCCGCGGTCGCACCAACGCCGAGATCGCCGACGAGCTCCATATCAGCCTGAGCACCGTCAAGACCCATCTTGCCAGCCTGATGAGGAAGCTCGGGGCCCGGAACCGGGTCGAGATCGCGATGTGGGCCTACGAGTCCGATCGCGTCGGGGGCTGACCGACCGAGCGGAC
>JAOTYQ010000328.1 GCA_029861725.1 Acidimicrobiia bacterium
CGTGGCGACCGAGAACCGGGATGGATCCGATCAGGCCTTGGGTGTACGGGTGCTGGGGATCGGCGAACAGCCCGGCGACCGTGTTCTCCTCGACGATCTGCCCGGCGTACATGACCGCCACACGGTCGGCCATCTCGGCAACTACGCCCAGGTCGTGCGTGATCAGGATGACCGACGTGCCGAAGTCGCGTTGCAGGCCCCGCATCAGATCGAGGATCTGGGCTTGGATCGTCACGTCGAGCGCCGTGGTCGGCTCGTCGGCTATCAGCAGTTTCGGTTCCAAGGCCAGGGCCATGGCGATCATCACCCGCTGGGCCATCCCGCCCGACATCTCGTGCGGGTAGGAGCGAGACCGTTGCTCGGGATCGGGGATCCCGGCCAGCCGGAGCGCCTCGGTGGCCCGGGCGATGCCGACCTTGGCCGCCAGATCCTCGTGAATCCGGTACACCTCAGCGATCTGGTCGCCAACCCGGTGCACCGGGTTCAACGCCGACTGCGGTTGCTGGAAGATCATCGAGATCTCCTTGCCCCGGATGTCCTCCAGTCGCTTGCTCGAGGCCGTGAGCAGGTCCTCGCCGTTGAACAGCACTTCGCCCGACTCGACCTTCCCCGGCTTGGGTACCAGGCCCATGATCGACAGCGACGCGACCGACTTCCCGCAGCCCGACTCGCCAACGATGCCGACCACCTCGCCCTTCTCGACGGTGAAGCTCACACCATCGACCGCTCTGGCCACCCCGGCCCTGGTGTGGAACCAGGTGCGCAGGTCTCGCACGTCGAGCACGGGGTCGGTCATTCGTTGAGGGCGGGATCGAGGGCATCCCGCAAACCGTCGCCGAGCAGGTTGAAGCCGAGGACCGTGATCACGATCGCCAACCCGGGGAAGAACACCAGGTGAGGGGCACTGAAGATCTGGTTACGCTCGTCGGCCAGCATCGAGCCCCACTCCGCGGTCGGCGGTTGAGCCCCGAGGCCGAGAAAGCCGAAGGCGGCGGCGTCGAGGATGGCGGTGGCGATGCCGAGCGTGCCGATCACGACGAGCGGGGTGAGCGCATTCGGGACGACCCGGGTGCGGAGGATCTGGAACCGGGAGCCGCCGAGCGCTCGCGACGCCGCAACGTAGTCGAGCTCCTTGATCGACAGCACCGACGCTCGCATGACGCGGGCGTACGCGGGGATCGAGACGATCGCAATGGCCAGGAGGGTGTTGCGGAGCCCCGGCCCTAGGGCCGCGACGATGCCGATCGCCAGGAGTAGCGCCGGGAATCCGAGCACCACGTCCATCACCCGCATGATGACGTTGTCGGCCCAGCCTCCCCAGTAACCGGAGATGGCCCCCAGGGTCGAGCCGATGGTGAATGCGACGAGCACCGTGGTGAACCCAACCCACAGGCTGACCCGGGCCCCGTAGACGATGCGGCTGAACTGGTCGCGGGCGTTGCCGTCGAGGCCCATCAGGTGCTGCGGCTTCTCGTCGTCGCACCCGAGGAGGTGCACGCAGGGCGGGTCTCGCCTGGTTCGGTCGCCTTCGCCGATGAAGTCTCGGGTGGGCTCGTAAGGCGCGATCAGCGGGGCGAGGATCGCGACCAGGAAGATGAAGCCGATGATGCAGAGGCCGACGACCCCTCCTCGTCGGCGGAGCAGCCGTTTCCAGGCGGTGCGCCAAAGCCCCGACGGCTTGTCGAGGAGGTCGGTGGCGGCGACGTCGGATTCGGCCTTGGTCACCGTGCGAAGACCGATCATTGGAGCCTGATCCTGGGATCGAGGTAGGCGTAGGAGATGTCGACGATGAGGTTCAACACCACGTAGCTGAGGGCGATGATGACCACGAAGCCCTGAATGACCGGGAAGTCCCTGGCGGTGATGGCCTCGAACAGCATGGTGCCGACACCGGCCAGTCCGAAGATCGTCTCGGTAAGCACCGCCCCCGAGAGCAGGGCTCCCATCTGGAGTCCAATGATCGTCACCACGGGGAGCAGTGCATTGCGGAGCCCGTGACGCACGACGACCCGCCGGTTCGCCGCTCCTTTCGCTCGTGCCGTGCGCACGTACTCCCGTCCCAGGACGTCCAGCAGGCTCGACCGGGTGATGCGGGCGATGATGGCCATCGGTATCGTGCTCAGCGCAACCGCCGGCAGGATGAGGTGCTTGATGGCGTCCCACAGCACCTCCCACTCGCCGACGACGATCGAGTTGCCGATCACGTGGTTCGACAGGAACTCGAACGTCAGGAACCTGAACGTGCCCTCCTCGCCAGGATCCCAGCCCCAGGCCACGTAGAACGGGGTCGACGAGACCCCGGCGGTCAGCCGACCGGATGGCGGTAACCACCCGAGCGTGGCCGCGAACAACCAGATCAGCATCAGACCGAGCCAGAACACCGGCATCGAGACGCCGATATTGGCCAGCGTCATCGAGCCGATGTCGACCGCCGAGTTGTGTCGCATAGCCGAAGCGACACCGAGCCCGACCCCGACCACGATGGCGATGAGCAGCGCGGTGGTCGCCAGCTCGATCGTCATCGGCAGCCGCTCGGCCATGATCTGCGAGACCGGGCGGGAGAACCGGATCGAATCACCGAAGTCGCCCTGGACGATATCCCGCATGTAGATGCCGAGCTGCACCGGGAGCGGCCGGTCGAGCCCCTTGTTCCGCTCGAACGCTTCGCACGCCTCGGCGGTCGCTTTCTCACCGATGATCGACCGGCAGGGGTCACCCGGGATCAACCGGGCGAGAAAGAACGTGACGATGAGGATGCCGATCACCACCGGGACGGCCAGCAGCAGCCGTCGGATGATGAAGCTCAGCATGTCTCGGTCACGTCGTTCTCGCCCGGTTGCCTCACCTAGTGGTCATTCCGTCAGCTCTCGCCGTTGATCAGCGCATCCCAGAGGTAGCTGTAGTACTCGAACGCTCCGGTGTTGCCGATGTGCAGCGGGTTCTGGGCGTCGATCCCAGCCGCCCACGACGCCACGACGTCGTTGGCGTCGAACGACGAGCCGTCGTGGAACGTCACCCCTTCGCGCAGGGCGCAGGTCCAGACGGTCGCATCCTCGTTGCCGGTGCACTCGGTGGCCAAGCGGGGCTCGACGGCACCCGAGTCGATGGCGTAGCCCAGCAGCGGCTCGACGACCTGCTGGCAGGCTGCGAGCGACTCGCCGTCGGTCTCGTCGGTGCAGTACAGGCTGATCGGCTCGGCGTTCTGCATGAACACGAACGTTTCCTTGCCGGGATTGACCCGGTGGAACAAAGGAGCGCCGAACGGGCGGAAGTGGCCGTTCTCGACCGTCGCCAGGGTGGCCGAGGCCGAGGCTCCGTGGGCGATCGGCACCATCGGGATCAGCTCTCGGATGGCGTCGTTGGCCTGAGCGTAGATATCGGCGGCGGCTGCGTCCTCGGCGATCTGCGAGCCCTGCTCGAGCAGCTCGTAGATCTCGGGGTGAGGCTCACCGAACTGCGGGTTCGACTTGCTGAAGTGGAAGTCGAGGAAGTTGGTGACGTGCGGGTAGTCGGCGCCCCAGCCGAGCAGGTAGAGCCCGTCGAGGCGGCCGTTGGTCGACTCGTCGATGAACTCACCCGACTCCATCACGACGACCTCGGCGTCGATGTTGAGGTTCTCCTTCAGCTGCGTCTGGAACTCGACCGCCACGACGCCGGGTTCGGGCAGGTAGCCCCGGAACACGTCCCGGTAGAAGATCTGGGTCTCGAACCCATCGGGGAAGCCGGCCTCGGCGAGCAGCTCCTTCGCCCGGTCGGGATCAAAGTCGTACCACGCCTCGCCTTCGCAGCCGTTCGGGATCGAGCACGGCGTGAAGTGCGACGCCACCTCGGAGCCTTCCGGATAGAAGTTGTCGACGATCCTCTGACGGTCGATGCCCAGAGCGATGGCCTCGCGGACCAGCGGGTCGGCGAAGACGGTGTCTCCGCCGGGGCTGTCACCAAAGGCGTCGAGCTGAGCGGTCATCGCCAGGTAGAGCGTGTTCGGGTTGGCGACCGGGAGGAAGGTGAGGTTCGAATCGCCCTGAACGGTCTCGAAGTCGTCCGGGCTCAGGTTGGTGATCTGGTCGACGGTGCCCGACTGCAGCTCCAGTAGGCGAGCCGCGCCTTCGGTCGCCCACCGGAACACGAGGGTGTCGTAGGCGGCACCCTCACCCCAGTAGTCAGGGTTGGCCGAGTACACGATCTGCTCACCCCGGTTCCACTCGGTGAGCACGAAGGGCCCGGTGCCGATCGGGTTGTCGAGCGGAGCGCCACCGGTGGCCTCCAGATGCTCCTCGGGCTGGATCCCGAACGGCGTGAACGCTGCGATCTGACGGAAGGCCGGTACGGGGCTACACATCGTGAACGTCACCTCGAACTCGGCCGTGGCCTCGATCGAGGAGATCTTGCCCCCGTACTCGCAGTCCGGAGCGGTCACCGACTGGCCGGCGAAGTCGCCGCCCTCGGCGACGGTCTCCTCGGTCGAGTCGGTCTCTGCCGCTTCTGACGTTTCGGTCGTGTCGGCATCTTCTTCAGCGGTCGTGCCTTCGTCGTCGTCTCCACCGCAGGCCGCGGCCACTAAGGCCAGCGCCCACAGTACGGCCAGCAGTCTGACCAGACGCCTGTCGGTCCTCATAGGTCTCTCTCCCCGTTGAGTAGCGGATTGTCCCCTGCCGGTGCCAGCGGTGCTAGCCATCGGCATCGACAAGAGGTCGCAAGAATACCCCAGGTGAGCCGGAATCGGCTTGACGAATGTGAACCGCGTGTACCCAACCGGCTGGCCGGCATGTTGCGGCTGTGGCGCTACCCTTTGGTGTGAGTTCGTCACGGGAGTACGTCTGACATGATCCTCGCCTTCGGCATCTTGTATGTGTTGGTTGGAGTGCTGACCATCACGCTCGTGCTGCTGCACAGCGGCCGGGGTGGGGGCCTGTCCGACATGTTCGGCGGCGGCCTGGGAGCGGCGGCGGCCGGCTCGACGTCGATGGAGCGCAACCTCGACCGGTTGACCATCGTCGTGGGCTTGGTCTTCACCTTCCTGACGGTGATCCTCGCGTTCATGATCGACGCCTAGCTCGCGCTCCGCTCGGAGCGCTCAAGTCGCCGCGGCCTAGGCCGATGGGACCGGGTGGAACGGCTTGGTCTGTATTGCCTTGCGCTGGTGTGGCTGATGCTCGGCGCCTGCGGAGGCGGTGCGGAGACCGGCCCGATCGACGATGCGGCCAGGGACGAGGTGGCCCCTGTTCCCGACGCACCGGATGAGTCCGCCCTCGATGCCGAGATCAGGGACCCCGAGACGCTCGGCGTCGTGCGGATCGCACTGCAGCGCCCGCCAACGGTCGACCCGACCGAGATCTCGCTGGCCGATCAGGAGTCGGTGCTGGTCACCGACCTGCTCTACGACGGCCTAACGGAGGTCTCGGCCGCTGGGGACAGGCTGGAGCCGGCCCTCGCGAGTGCGTGGACGGTGAACGACCAACTGACGGAGTGGACGTTCGTCGTCGATAGCGACCGCGTCGATCCGCGGCACGTCGCCGAGCACTTCGCCCGGGTCCGAGACGAGACGTCGGCTGCGGCCACCATCGGTGCCGCGCTCGTCGACGTCAGCGACGTTCAGACGGTCGGATCCGACGCTGTCCGCTTCCGGCTGGACCGGCCCGACGCCGGGTTCGCCTGGATGCTGAGCGGCGTGGCCTTCTCGGTGGTCGGGGAGAGCGGCGAGACCACCGGGCAGTACCAGATCGAGAGTGAGTCTGATCGCGAGACCATTCTGACGCCGGGGACCGGTGACGGTCCCACCGTGGTGTTGCACTGGGCCGAGACCGCCGACGATGCCTACGACACGCTGACGCTCGGCCTCGTCGACGCTGCCGTCGCACCACCGGACGCCGTCCATGATGCGGCGGATCGTTTCGGGGCCGTGCCCCCGGCCCGCGCCATCACCCGGTTTTACGGGATCAACGCCGATTCGCCACGGCTCGCCGACGAGCGTGTCCGCCGGGCTCTGATCCAAGCGATCGACCGCGACCGTTTGGTCGACGAGGTGCTGGCCGTCCCCGCGTTCTCGCTCGACGGGGTGCTGGCCCCAACGATCGCCGGCTACGGTCACAGCGGCTGCGGCCTCGAATGCCGCTTCGACCGGGAAGCGGCCGCCGTGGCGCTCGACGCCGTCGCTGACGATGGCGACCCGCCGGTGGTACGGATCGCCGTTGCGGACGACGGGCAAGCAGCCGTCGCCGCAGCGATCGCTCGCGACCTGGAGGCCGTCGGCTTCGACACGGTCGTCGACGAGCTTGCCCTCGACGACCTGGTACGGGTCATCGCCGATGGCGACGCCGACCTGTTCGCCACCGGAGCGGTAGCCGTCGCCAGCTCGATCGACGCCGTCATCCCGGAACTGTTCGCCTCAGACTCACCTGGCAATGCGCTGCGACTCCGCTCCGACGAGGTCGATCGACTGCTGGCCGAGGCGGCGGTGACCGCTGACGACCACGCCCGGTGGGACCTCCTGAACGAGGCCCACGACGCGGCGATGAGCAGCGCGCTCGTCCTGCCGATCGCCGCGACCAGGAGCTCATTCGTCGCCGCGCCGCATGCCCAACATCTCGCCGTCCGGGCCGACGGCAGCCTCGCTCTGTGGGCGGCCGAATAGGCACGGAATGGGGCTGGAATGTTGCTAGCATCAACGGGCCACGTCGGAGTGGCGGAATTGGCAGACGCGCTAGCTTGAGGGGCTAGTGCCCGTAAGGGCGTGGGGGTTCAAGTCCCCCCTCCGACACACTCGTTAGTACACGCGTCGAGTCCGGCTGTGACCTGCATGTGTCCGTCGTCGTGGTAGACGATGGCGAGGTTCAGCTCCTGGTAGACCGCCTTGCGGTCCTCGGGGTCCGCGTTGCTCAGGATCTCGACGATGCCCTTGAGTTGGC
>JAOTYQ010000329.1 GCA_029861725.1 Acidimicrobiia bacterium
GCCAACGGGCGGATCACGCTGCGCCAGATGGAGGTGCCCCTCGGGATCTTGCCCGGGGGGACGGGCACCCAACGACTGCCGCAGCTGGTCGGCCGGGGCCGGGCGATGGAGATAGTGCTCTCCGGCGACGATATCGACGCCGACACCCTCGACTCGTGGGGCTGGCTCAATCGGTTGCTCGAGCCCGACGAGCTGACCGCTCACGTTCGGGCCCTGGCCACCCGTATCGCCTCGATGCCGCCCGAGGCGGTGAGCCGGGGCAAGGCGTCGGTACTGGCCGACAGCCCCGACCCGAGCCCAGGCCTGATCGAGGAGGCGTTCCTGTTCCAAGAGACGCTGCGAACCGATGCCGCCCAGCAACGGATGCGCAACTTCCTCCAACGGGGAGGGCAGACGGTCGAGGGCGAGCTCCGGGTCGGCGCGCTCGGCGCCGAGCTGGGCTGAGCGCGGTCGCTGCGCCGCTGACCGCCCACCTCCCGGGCGAGTAGGGTGACGGCATCGAGCTGTCCCCCGACGTCCGCTTCCGACTGGACCGCTGGTCGGCCCTCGATCCCGATCCAACGACCCGCCACGCCCTGCAGGAGCTCATCGAGTCCGACCCTCAGGCGGCGGCAGAGCTCTTCGACGGTCGCATCGGGTTCGGCACCGCAGGACTTCGAGCGGCCATGGGCCCCGGGCCGCGACGCATGAACCGGCTCGTGGTCCGCCAGACGACGGCCGGGCTGCTCCGCCACCTCGGCCCGGGAGCCACCGTTGTCGTCGGCTTCGACGCCCGCCACAACTCCGAGGCCTTCGCCCGTGATACCGCAGCGGTGGTGACCGGGGCCGGAGGCAGGGCCGAGCTCCTCCCCGGCCCGGTCCCCACCCCCGTGCTCGCGCTCGCCGTCCTCGACCGGGGCGCCGACGCCGGGGTGATGATCACCGCCAGCCACAACCCGGCGGCCGACAACGGCTACAAGCTCTATCTCGACGACGGCATTCAGCTCGTCGGCCCGGCCGACGCCGAGATCGCGGCCAGGATCGACGAGGTGGCGGCCACCATGGCCGACCCGGCCCTGACCGTCGAGCAGGCGAAGGCCGTCGTCCCGCTCGCCCCCGATGACGTCGTCGAGCTCGACCGCACGCCGCTCGACCGCCACCTCGACGCCGCGGTCGCGGCCTGCGTCGGCCACCACCGAGACGTGCGGGTGCTCTGCACGGCGATGCACGGCGTTGGCGGGGCCCACCTCCTCGACGCGTTCGCCACAGCCGGGTTCCCGCCACCGCTGGTCGTCAACGAGCAGTTCGATCCCGACCCCGACTTCCCGACCGTCGCCTACCCCAACCCCGAAGAGGAGGGTGCTCTCGACCTGGCGGTGGCCGCCGCCGATGCCGCTGTCACCGGCGGCTCCCCGGTCGACGTCATCCTGGCCAACGATCCCGACGCCGACCGCCTGGCGGTCATGATCCCCGACCGCAGTGGCCGCTGGCGGCGGCTCAGCGGCGACGACGTGGGCGTGTTGCTCGCCGACCACCTCCTCGGCCACACCGCCGGCCCCGACCGCTTGGTCGCGTCGTCGATCGTGTCGTCCCGGATGATCTCGACCATCGCCGCCAGCGCCGGGATCGAGGACGTGCGCACCCTGACCGGGTTCAAGTGGGTCGCCCGCCCCATCGTCGATCGACCAGAGCTGCAGTACATCCTCGGCTACGAGGAGGCGCTCGGCTACTGCGTCGGCGATCGGGTGCGAGACAAGGACGGCATCAGCGCTGCGCTGGTCATGGCCGAGCTGGTGGCCGAGGCCTCATCGCAGGGGGAGACGCTCCTCGACCGGCTCGATGCGTTGGCGGCGGCTCACGGCGCCCACTTGACCGCACCGGTGACGCTCGTCTTCGACGGTGCCGATGGCTCGGTCCGCCGTGAGCGGGCGATGATGGCAGCCAGAGTGGCACCGCCCGGCGACCTGGCCGGTGTGGCGGTCATCGGCGTCGAGGACCTGCTACTGGGGGAGCGGCTACCGCCCACCGACGGGGTGGTCTGGGATCTGGCCGACGGGTCGCGGGTGGTGATACGGCCCAGCGGAACCGAGCCGAAGCTCAAGGCGTACCTCGAGGTGATCGAGCCGGTCGCCGACGAGTCGGCGGTGGCGGAGGCGACCGAGCGGGGACGGGCGCGGCTCCACGGCCTCGTCGCCGCGGTCGAGGAGCTCCTCCGAAGCTGACGCAGACTCCTAGGCGTCGGGGAGGCGGCAGGCGTCGGTCGAGCCGGGCAACCGGTAGCGGTTCGCCGCGATCGCCCGGTACGCCCACGCCGCCGGCCAGGAGAACGGGCGACGCTCGATGAGCCAGCCGAGCGGGGTCCACGGGAAGCCCATTGCCTGCAGAGCACCGGCGAACGCCAGGTGGCCGCGATGGGCCCGACCCTCGGCATCGACCCAGTAGGCCGCGCTCATCACATCTTCGACGGTCAGGCCGAAGTCGCCGAGCTCGAGGGCTTGCCACGGCTCGACCGCCATGTCGTCACCGACTCGCCGTTCGACCCACTTGGCGGTCGTCGTGCAGAAGCCGCAGTCCCCGTCGTAGATGAGCAACGTTGGAGCGCTCAGCGGACGGCGAACCGGCAGCACCGAATCTCAGTTCCGGCCGACCGTTGGCTTGCGGCCGTGATTCGCCTTCTTGCGGCGGGCGAGGGTCCGCTTCTTCTTCCTGCGCTTCGACATGGCGACCAGCGTACGGGCCGAGTAGCCAAAAGGGGCGATCGGGCGTGCGCTGGCCAGCCAGCGTGCTCAGTCGGGAGCGAGGAGGTCGAGGAGCGCGTCGGCCGAGCGGGTGTTGAGGATCTGAGCGGGCCCGATGCCGTGACCCGCTGCCTTGTCGCAGCCGTGCGCAACCCACTCGAGCTGGCCCGGCGAGTGTGCGTCGGAGTCGATCGACACCAGACAGTCCCACTCGAGGGCTAGATCGAGCAGCTCATCGGGCGGGTCTCGACGCTCGGGTCGGCAGTTGATCTCGACCGCGGTGCCGAAGCGGGCGCAGGCGGCGAACACATAGTCGGCGTCGAAGCGGCTCGGGCGCCGCTCGACCTCGCCGTCGGCCCCCAGCTTGCGGTTCGTGCAGTGACCGAGGATGTCGACATGCGGGTTGGCGGCCGCCGTGACCAGGCGCTTGGTCATCATCTCCGGGTCCTGGTGGATCTTGCGGTGGACCGACGCGATCACCACGTCGAGCCGGGCCAGGACGTCGTCGGCGAGGTCGAGGCTGCCGTCTTCCATGATGTCGACCTCCAAGCCCGACAGGAGGCGGAACGGTGCCAGTTCCTCGTTGAGCACGTCGATCTCGGCCCGCTGGGCGGCCAGTCGTTCCGGCGAGAGCCCGTGGGCCACCGTGAGCCGCTCGGAGTGGTCGGTGACGACGAGGTACTCGTGACCGAGGTCCTGGGCGGTGGCGGCCATCGCCCGGATGGCGGCGCCACCGTCCGACCACGTCGAGTGGGAGTGACAGTCACCCCGCAGGTCGGCTCGCAGCTGGCCGCCGGCGCCGGGCTCGATCGCGGTTGTCTGCTCGAGCCTGTTCAGGTAGTCGCCGGCCCGCCCCTCGACCGCCGGTGCGACGACCGACGCGATCGACGGGCCGATCCCGTCGAGGTCGGTGAGGGTGTCGCGTGCCACCATCGCCTCGACCTCGGCTCGATCGAGCTCCGCCAGCAACGCCCGACCTCGCTGGAACGCCCGGACCTTCCGGGTCGGGGCGGCGCCCCGGTCGAGCAGGTAGATGACGCGATCGATGGCGGATAGGTAGGCCGGCTCGGCGCCGGGGGATGTGGGATCGGTCACGTCGGCAGTCTCCCACAGGGTGAGGTCCGGGTGACGCTCGGCTCGTTGCCGGTCACCCGCCGGGCGGGGCGATTGGCTCGTAGTCTGGAGCCGTGGAAAAGTTTGGTTTCGTCGGCCTGCCCAATGCGGGGAAGTCGTCGCTGTACAACGCCCTGACCGGCGGCGGCGCGCTTGCCGCCCCGTATGCGTTCGCCACGACCGACCCCAACGTCGGGGTGGCGAAGGTCTTCGATCACCGGCTCGACTCGCTGGCGACGATGAGCGGCTCCAAGCGTGTCGTTCCAGCGGCCGTGCAGTTCAACGACATCGGAGGGCTGGTCGAGGGCGCAAGCAAAGGTGAGGGCCTCGGTAACAAGTTCCTGGCCGGCATCCGCGAGGTCGATGCGATCGTGTACGTGCTCCGGGCGTTTCGCGATGATGACGTGCCGGGAGTCCAGGACCCCCTCGAGCACCTGCGGGTGGTCGAGTTGGAGCTGACCTACGCCGACCTGGAGACCGTCGAGAAACAGATCGACAAGAAGCGCAAGGCGGCCAAGGGCGACCGCTCCCTCGTCGACGAGGTGGCAGCGGCCGATGCCGCGTTGGCGATCCTCGAAGCCGGTACCCCGCTGTACCGGTCCTCGCTGGCACCGGAACAGCTGGAGCTGTTGAAGCCCTGGTTCTTGCTCACCAACAAACCGGTCCTGGCGATCGTCAACGTCGACGAGGAGCAGCTGGCCGAGCTCGACACGGTCATCAAGCCGGTGGAGGAGGAGCTGGGCGAGCTGGCGCCCGTCTTCGGTGCCTGCATCCAGCTCGAAGCCGAGGCCGCGCAGCTCGATCCCGACGACCGGGCCGAAATGCTCGATGCGTACGACCTCGGCGAGGGAGCGCTGCCCCGCTTCATCCAGGCCGCCTACCACGCGCTCGGTCTCCGGACGTTCCTCACGACCGGTGAGAAGGAGAGCCGGGCATGGACCTTTCGCGTCGGCTCCACCGCACCGGTGTGCGCCGGACGGATCCACTCCGACATGGAGCGGGGCTTCATCAGGGCCGAGACGATCCACTGGGACGAGCTGCTCGAGATCGGATCGTGGGCCAAGGCCAAAGAGGTTGGCAAGATCCGCCAGGAGGGCAAGGACTACGTCGTCTCCGATGGTGATGTGCTGGAGATTCGATTCAGTGTGTGAGCTCCGACCCCAACCCAGCTGGTGGCTCCGGGCGGCCGGGCAGCGCGTCGTCGGTCCTCAGCCGTGCCCGGTCGGGCTGGGCCGGTGACAATGGACTCCTCGGATCTCGCCGACCACGCCCCGATGGCTCGGGACGGCTGGTTGGTCCGCGACGGTCGGGTGCTGGCCTCGGTCGAGATCCCGATCGGCCGCCGGGCGAAGACACGGGGCCTGCTGGGTCGAGACAGCTTCGAAGGGGCGATGCTGCTTCGGCCAGCCCGGTCGGTCCACAGCTTCGGGATGCGCTTCGATCTCGACGTTGCATTCATCAACGCCGAGGACATCGTCATCCGAACCCTCCAGCTCCACCGCAACCGCATCACGCTGCCGGTCTGGCGGGCTCGTGGTGTGCTCGAGGCAGAAGCCGGGGCATTCGGCCGGTGGGAGCTGAAGATCGGTGACCAGATCGAGATTCGGGTCTGAATCCCGGCGGAGGCTGAGGGCGCGGTGAGCGGCGACGAGCGGGTACGAGTCGACAAGTGGCTCTGGGCGGTGCGCGTCTTCCGCACTCGCACCGCTGCCACCGAGGCCTGCACCGCAGGTCGGGTCTCGGTCAACGACGAGCCGGCGAAGCCGGCAACGAAGGTGTCGATCGGCGACGTCGTCGGCGCTCGGCGACGTGACCGAGAGATCATCTACGTCATCGAGGCCATCATCGACAAGCGTGTATCGGCAGCGAAGGCCGCCGACTGCTTCGAGGACCGCTCACCGCCGAAACCGGAGCGCTCGCCACTCCAGCCCGTGCCGCCAGGCGGGGCTCGGGTCCGGGGCCAAGGACGGCCAACCAAGCGCGACCGTCGACGCCTGGATCGACTCCGGGGTCGCTGAGCACCGGCCAAGATGACGATCCGGTGACGATGCCGGATCGACCGACAGGACCCCATGCCAGGCGTGCCTCGCGGGGGCCAACGCGTGCAGCAACTCAGAGTTGCACGTTGCTATGCTCGACCCGCCTCAATCACATAGGCGACGAACGTTGCGGGAGCTTGCCGATGCTCCCGTGTAGAGGGTAGGGCGACCCGAGACCGTCTCGGGTTGAATCGCTTGAGGAAAGGTTGGCAGCCGATGCCGTCCATACGTGAATCACTGACGAGCCTGCTCGGCCAAGGCGATGCGATGGCGAAGCTGGGCACGCTGATCGACGGCGACGCCGAGCAGGCTGTCGCCGCGGTGGACGCCGCCGGTCCGGTCCTGGTGGGCGGGCTGGCCGATACCGCCGCCGGAGACGCCGGTGCGGAGACGATCACCAGCCTGCTCGACGACGCCGACCCCTCGATCCTCGATGACCTCGACGGCTTCCTCGACCGCGCCGACAGCGAAGCCGGTGACGACACGCTCGACTCGCTGTTCGGTGCCGACCGCGACGATCTCCTCGACGGCCTGGCCGACCAGTCGGGCCTTGGGGCCGACAAGTATCGCGAGCTCTTGCCGATGCTCGCTCCGATCGTCACGAGCCATCTGGCCGAGCGACGGGCCGAAGAAGGCCTCGACGGCGAAGGCATCGTCGCGCTGCTGTCGAGCGAGCGCGAGGAGCTCGAGTCCGACGGCACGCTCGGCGACTGGTTCAGTGGGCTGGCAGGAGGGGGCGCAGCCCTCGGCGCCCTGGGAGGTGCGGCCGCCCTGACCAAGGACGAGCCCGGCGACCTGGCCGATGACGTCGACGACGCGGCCGGTGCTGCGAAGGAGAAGGTGAGCGAGCTGGCCGACGGTGTTGAGGAGGCGGAGGAGGCGGTGAGCGAGCTGGCCGTGGACACGGTCGACGTCGCCGACGGTGTTGAGGAGGCGGAGGAGGCGGTGAGCGAGCTGGCTGTGGATGCTGACGATGCAGTGGGCGGTGCTGCTGGGGTGGAGGCGGAGGAGGCGGTTACGGCTCTGGCT
>JAOTYQ010000330.1 GCA_029861725.1 Acidimicrobiia bacterium
GCTGTAGCCGACGGCGGCCACGAGGATCTCGACTTCGAGCGGCTTGGTCTCGTGAGTGAAGATCTGTCCGAGCATCTGGGCGTACTGGTTGGCAAGGGCCTGTGAGTCGACGTCGTCGCGGCTGTAGGTGTAGCCCTTGACATCGGCATGGCGGATGCCGGCTATCCGCAGTTGGTCGTATTCGTTGTACCGGCCGACACCGGCAAAGCCGATTCGGTCGTAGATCTCCGAGATCTTCCGGAGGTTTCGCGACGGGTTCTCGGCGCAGAGCACGATGCCTTCGTCGAAGACGACGGCGACGAGGCTCCGACCCCGGGCGATGCCTTTCTGTGCGAAGTCCGCCCGATCCTTCATCAGCTGCTCGGGCGCCACGTAGAACGGCATGTTCATGTCTGGTCACTCCTCTCCGAGAACTCGGCCAAGACCTGCTCGAAGCGGGTTGCGATCTCGCTCTCGTCGAGCTCGGCGTAGCCGTCGGCGGTGATGATGGCGACGATCGGGTAGATCCCGCGCATGCTGTCGGGCCCGCCGGTGGCGGAGTCGTCGTCAGCGGCGGTGAACAGCGCCCGGATCATCAGATCGACGGCGGTTTCGCGATCGTTGGCGTTGTCGTGGCCGAGCTTGATCACGGTTCGGGCGAACAAGCTGCCCGAGCCCGACGCGACGAAGTCTTCCTCCTCGTAGCGACCGCCGGTCACGTCGTAGGCGAAAAGGCGGCCGTACTCCCGGCGCCGGTCGTAGCCAGCGAAGATCGGCACGACGACCATGCCCTGCATCGCGGCCGGGAGGTGGTTGCGGAGCATCTGCGACAGTTGGTTGGCCTTGCCTTCGAGCGACAGGGCGTGCCCCTCGACCTTCTCGTAGTGCTGGAGCTGGAGCTGGAACATCTTCACCATCTCCAACGCCGGCCCGGCGGCCCCGGCGATGGCGACGCCCGACCACTGATCGGCGGCGAACACCTTCACCATCGTTCGATGACTGATGAGGTTCCCGGAGGTCGCTCGACGATCGCCGGCGATCACCACCCCGTCGGCGAACTTGGCCGCGACGACGGTCGTGCCGTGGCTGACATCGAGGGACTCGCTGGAGAGGTCGGCGAGCGGAACTTGGGGTCGGACACGAGCGAGGAGGTCGGCGAAGCTCGGACCAGGGTCGTCACCCACGCGGAAGATAGGAAGATTCATACGCCGCCGAGCCTAGCTCCCGGGAGGGATCCTCCAAGGCCTCGCCGGTCCAACAGCGGCGAGTTTCGGCGGCGCGGAAACTCGGCATGTGAGGAGCGAGGCGACGAACGACGGCTTCTATTCGCCACCCTTCTGGATATAGCTCTTCACGAAGTCCTCGGCGTTGGTCTCGAGCACCTCGTCGATCTCGTCGAGGAGATCGTCGAGCTCGGCCTTCAGCGCCTCGCCCTGCTCACTGCCGGCCGGTGCTTCTTCGGCCGCCTCTTCCTGCGGGCGGGGTGGATTCTTCCGTACTTGCTCCCTGTCAGCCATGTTGGTCTGCCTCCTCTACCGGGTGGCTCGGGGCCGGCCCGACTCGGTCCTGGTCCGCATCCTCACGCACCGAGTCGATCCAGAAGTTCTGAGACGGTCTCGGACTCTTCCAAGATCGTACCTACGTGCTCGACCGTACCGCGGGCAGGCTCCAGCATGGGAACTCGACGCAGCGGATCGTCGCCGACGTCGAACACGATGGAGTCCCAGTTGGCGGCGACGACGCTGTCGGCGTACTTCTGCAGGCACTTGCCCCTGAAGTAGGCGCGGGTGTCGGTCGGTGGCTCGGTGATGGCGACCTTGGCGTCGGCGTCATCGACCAGGGACTCCAGCCCGGCCTTGGCGGCCAGCGACTTGCTCGGTCGCAGATCGTGGTACTGGAGGTCGAGAGCGCCGAGGCGCGAGTCGTCCCAGCCACAGTCGTGACGATCCATGAAGCCTTCGAGGATTCGCTTCTTCGCCACCCAGTCGACCTGGCCCGACAGGCTCGCCGGGTCGGCTTCGAGTCCGGTGAGCATCTCTTCCCACCGCTCGAGCACGAGCTTGCCGCAGTCCTCCCCGACGGCGTCGAGCCCGTGCCGATCAGCCCAACGCTCGGCCTGCCCCAGCAGCTCCCACTGCACCTCGAGGGCGGTCATCGTCTTGCCGTCGGCCACGCTGATCGGTTTCGACAGGCTCACGTCGTGACTGACGTGGTGCATCGCCGGCACTGGATCGTCGATCACCACGTGCTCGAGGGCTTCGTCCTCCAGCATCGCGAACACGATCGCGGACGTGCCGACCTTGAGGAAGGTTGCGACCTGGCTCAGGTTGGCGTCGCCGACGATCACGTGCAGGCGGCGATACTTCTGGCTATCGGCGTGGGGCTCGTCGCGCGTGTTGACGATCGGCCGCTTCAGCGTGGTCTCGAGCCCGACCTCCTCCTCGAAGTGCTCCGCCCGCTGCGTGAGCTGGAACGGGATGTCGGACCGGCTGACGCCCGGCAGCTCGCTACCGACCTTGCCCGACCCGGTGAAGACCTGGCGGGTGACGAAATGGGTGGTAGCGGCTGTGATGATCTGACCGAACGGGAGGTTGCGGTCGAGCAGGTAGTTCTCGTGGCACCCGTAGGCGTTGCCCTTGCGGTCGGAGTTGTCCTTGTAGATGACGATCTCTTGGCCGTCCGGCAGTGCGCTGGCGGCGGCTTCCATCGAGTCGACGAGGATCAGCTCGGCCGCCCGGTCGTAGAGCACGACCGACAGCGCGTCGCGGCACTCCGGGGACGACAGCTCGGGATGGGCATGATCGACGTAGTAGCGAGCCCCGTTTGTCAGCACGGCGTTGACCAGGTGGGTCTCGACCTCGGGCGGCATCGCGAACTCGGGCGGCATGATGTCGCGGGCATCGGCCCCGGGCATCTCGTCGATGAAGTCCCAGGCGATCGGCGCGGCGCGATCGTCGACACTTCCGACCTCGGTGCCGACGTAGGCGTTGATCAACAGCGAGGAGGCCGAGACCGGATTCCAGTCCAGCGTGCCCCGAACCATGATGCCGAACTCGGTCTCGATCCCTACGATCTTCGGTAACGCCACGTTGCCTGCCGTCCTTGCCGTGTCGGGTAGCTCAGAGGTACTGGCCGGTCGACACCTGCTCGATCGTCCGGCCTCCCGTCTTGTCGCCGCCTGCAGGGCCGACGAGCGTCCGGACGTACACGATGCGCTCGCCCTTCTTGCCCGAGATCTTGGCCCAGTCGTCGGGATTGGTCGTGTTCGGCAGGTCCTCGTGCTCTTTGTACTCCTGGGTCACGGAGACGAGCAGGTCGTCGCTGCAGATCCCCTTGGTGCCGTCGTCGAGGAACCGCTTGATCGCGAGCTTCTTGGCCCGCCGAACGATGTTCTCGATCATGGCCCCCGACGAGAAGTCCTTGAAGTAGAGGATTTCCTTGTCGCCATTCTGGTACGTGACCTCGAGGAAGCGGGTGTCGTCGTCGGCCCGGTACATGTAGTCGGTCGCCGCGGTGATCATCGCCTCCAGCGCCGCATCGAGCGAGCCGTGCTTGGCGATCTCGTCGTCGTGTATCGGCAGCTCAGCGGTGAGGTAGTTGCGGAAGATCGACGAGGCTGCCTCCACGTCGGGGCGCTCGATCTTGATCTTCACGTCGAGGCGACCTGGACGGAGGATCGCCGGGTCGATCAGGTCCTCTCGGTTGGAGGCGCCGATCACGATCACGTTCTTCAGGGTCTCGACCCCGTCGATCTCGGCGAGGAGCTGAGGCACGATCGTCGACTCGATGTCGGAGCTGATCCCGCTGCCCCGGGTACGGAACAGCGACTCCATCTCGTCGAAGAAGATGATGACGGGCGTGCCTTCCTCGGACTTCTCCCGGGCCCGTTGGAAGATCAGCCTGATCTGGCGCTCGGTCTCGCCGACGTACTTGTTCAGCAGCTCGGGGCCCTTGATGTTGAGGAAGAAGCTGCGGGCCTCCTGCTCACCGGAGAGCTCGCTCACCTTCTTGGCCAGGGAGTTCGCGACCGCCTTGGCGATGAGGGTCTTGCCGCAGCCCGGCGGGCCGTACAGCAGGATCCCTTTCGGTGCCGGTAGCTCGTGCTCGGCGAACAGGTCGGCGTGGAGGAACGGCAGCTCGACCGCGTCGACGATCGTCTCGATCTGCTCGTTGAGTCCGCCGATGTCTTCGTAGGAGACGTCTGGCACCTCCTCGAGCACGAGATCCTCGACCTCGGCTTTGGGCAGTTTCTCGACCAGGATCGACGAGCGCATGTCGAGCAGCATCGAGTCTCCGGCTCGCACGCCGGTTCCGACGAGATGATCGGCGAGCTCGACGATGCGCTCCTCGTCGGCCCTGCCCACGATGAAGGCTCGGACGCCGTCGGCCATCATCTCCTTGACGATGACCACCTCGCCAGCTCGCTCCGGCTGGCGGACCTTGACCACGTTCAGTGACTCGTTGAGAACCACTTCGACGCCGCGGACCAGCTCGGCGGTGTCGATGGCGGGGTGGGCCTCGACTCGCATCTTGCGGCCACTGGAGAAGACGTCGGCGGAGCCGTCCTCGTTGACCCCGAGCAGGGTGCCATAGGCGCTCGGAGGCTGGGTGAGCTTGTCGACCTCCTCACGGAGTGCGGCGATGTGCTCGCGCGCTTCGCGCAGCGTGTAGGTGAGCTTCTCGTTCTGGCTGACGGCCTGGGCCAACTGACCCTTGGTGTCGAGGAGGCGCTCCTCGAGGGTCCGGACTCGCTTCGGGGCGTCCTGGAGGCGGCGACGGAGGGTGACAACTTCTTCCTCCATCACCTTGAGTTGCTCCTGCAACTCGGCCATACCGGTTTCGTAGGCGGTCAGCCGGCGTTCGTACTCGGGAGTGGTAACGGCTCTACCTCCTGGTGAGCGTCAGAGCAACGCGTCGCGTTGCCGGGGACCCTACACCCACCGTCGGCACGATGTCCGACGCAATGAGGCGCCTCCTCCGGGGAGGGCTGAGGCGGGTGGGGTTCTCTCTGTTCGGCGGGTGAGACAGGGGTGTCATTGTGAGGCACTCGTGGGAGTGATGCGTCCAGGGTTCGACATTCACACTAGGTCGTTAAACCTACAGCCCAGAGGATGTATGCCAGAATTCGCGCTTCTTCCCGCCACGCGTCGTAGCGACCGGAGGGTCCGCCGTGCCCGGCGCCGAGGTCGGTCCACAGGAGCATGGGCCGGTCGCCGGTCGTCGTCCGACGCAGGAGCTGGACCCACTTGGCCGGCTCCCAGAAGCCGACCCGTGTGTCGTGGAGCCCACCGGTGGCGAGGACGGACGGATACGGCACGGCTCGGATGTTCTCGTATGGCGCATAGGACCGCATGGTGGCGTAGGCGTCTCGGTCGGCGACCGGGTTGCCCCACTCCTCCCACTCGGTCACCGTCAGGGGGAGCGAGTCGTCGAGCATCGTGTTCACGACGTCGACGAAGGCGACCTCGGCGACGGCGGCGGCGAAGAGCTCCGGGGCACGGTTGAGCGCAGCGCCCACGGTCAGCCCCCCGGCGGAGCCGCCGCGCACGACGAGCGAGCCGGGCTCTGTCCAGCCGTTCGCGATCAGCCGGCGGGCGCAGGCGATCAGGTCGTTGAAGGTGTTGTGCTTGGCGCGGAACTTGCCCTCGACGTACCAGCGACGACCCATCTCACCGCCGCCCCGCACGTGGGCGACGGCGAACGCGAACCCCCGATCGAGCAGTGACAGCCGAGCGGAGGAGAACACCGGATCGATCGAAGCCTCGTAGGCGCCGTAGGCGTAGAGAAGGCAGGGGCCGGGACCCTCCGGACGGTCGGCTCGGCGGACGATGCTGATCGGGATGAGGGCACCGTCCTCGGCCGTCGCCCAGAGGCGCTCGGTCTCGTAGTCGGTCGGCTCGTACCCGCCGAGGACCTCTTGCTGCTTGAGCAGAGTCCGGATGCCGGTGTCGAGGTCGACGGTGAACACCGACGGCGGGGTCACCATCGAGCTGTAGCCGTACCGGAGATGGTCGGTCTCGAACTCCGGGTTTGCTCCCGGCCAGACCGTGGAGACCGCCTCCGGCTGCTCGATCTCGGTGATGCTGCCGTCGTCCCAGCGGCGGACGCGGATCCGGGTGAGGCCCTCGTGCCGCTCGAAGAGCACCAGGTGGTCGGCGGTCACGTCGATACCGCTCACCATCGTCGCAACTGCAGCCGTCCGCCCGTCGCCGTCGTCGTCGAGAGGGAGCGGCTCCCAGCGCTCGGGCGCGGGATCGTCCTCGGGCGCGAGCATGACGGCGAAGTTCTCGTGACCCTGATCGTTGGTGCGGATCACGAACCGATCGCGGTGGTGGGTCACGGAATACTCGACACCCTGCCGGCGCTCGGCGATCACGCGGGGTTCGGCCTCCGGCTGGTCGGCGGGAATGACCCAGACCTCGTCGGTCACCTTCGACGATGCTGCGATCTGGATGTAGCGCTGGTCCTTGTCGAGCCCAACCCCGATGAAGAACCGCTCGTCGGGCTCGGTGAAGACGCAGACATCATTGGTCGGGTCGGATCCGAGCACGTGGCGCCACACCTGGTAAGGCCGGTTGGCGTCGTCGGGTCGTACGTAGAACAGCGTCCGATTGTCGAGCGCCCAGGCCGACGAGACCGACACGTCGTCGAGCCGATCGGCCAGATCCAGCCCGGTCGAGAGGTCCCGCACGGTCGCCGTGTACCGCTCGTCGCCGGTCCGGTCCCAACCCCAGAACAGCAAGCGGTGATCGGGGCTCACGTCGAACGGGCCGACGTCGAAGAACTCCGAGCCGGCGGCCTCCGCGTTCTCGTCGAGTACGGTTTCCTCGTCATCGGGAATGGCCCGGTTCGAATCCTCGCTGTCG
>JAOTYQ010000331.1 GCA_029861725.1 Acidimicrobiia bacterium
TCGTCGACCTGCTCGACGAGCTCGTCGACCCCTATCACCGCCTGCTCGGCGATGCCCTGGAAGGCGACCGCCGACTGTTCGCTCGGGGTGACCAGGTCGAGCGGGCGTGGCAGCTCGTGCAGCCAGTGATCGACCAACCGGTGCCGGTCAGGACCTACCGTTACGGAGCGGCCGTTCCCGAGGAGGCCACCCTGTGAGCCAACACACCGCTGCCATCGATCTTGGAGGAACGCACGTCCGGGCCGCGGTCGTGAGGGCCGACGGCACGATCCTCGCCGCCGTCCGCCGAGGGACCCCGGTCGACGAGCCTCGGCCCGACTTCCTGGCCGATCTCGTGGCCGAGGCCGTCGATCACGCTCACGGCGCCACGATCGAGTGCGCCGTCGTCGGGATTCCGGGCATCATCGATCACGAGCGCGACGCCCTCGTCCACGCGCCGAACATCCCCGCCGGCTGGACCGCTCACCTGACCGGGCCTGCGCTCACCAACGACCTCGGGGTGCCGGTGAGCCTCGCCAACGACGCCGACCTCGCCGCCGTGGGCGAAGCCTCGTTCGGTGCCGGTCGCGACTATCGAGACGTGGTCTACGTCACGATCTCGACCGGGGTCGGGGCCGGGATCGTCGTCGACCGGCAGCTGGTACGAGGCACCTACTCCGGTGGCGAGATCGGTCACACCGTGATCGACGCCGTCGCCGCCCGAGCCGGGCGACCGGCGACGGTCGAGGAGCTCGGGGCAGGCCCGACCATCGCCGCCGATGCAGCAGCGGCCGGGCTGTCCGAGCGCGATGCGGCCCTCGCGGCCCTCGTCCGAGAGGGGGAGCCCCGAGCCACCGAGGTGTGGAACAGAGCCATCGAGTCCGTAGGCATCGGTGTCGTCAACCTGGCGTGGATCATCACCCCGGAAGTCGTCGTGATCGGCGGAGGGGTCGGTAACAACAGCGACATCGTCGTGCCGGTGGTTCGGCGCCTCCTCGACGCCCACGGTCCTGGCGTGCCCGGCGGCATCGCCGTCGCCGGGGCCGCCCTCGGCGACGATGCCGCACTGGCCGGGGCGCCGGGGTGGTTCGAAGCGATCGGGCGTGGTCTACCCGTCGGGCGCCGGCCCTGAGGGGATCCGGACCTCATGAGCGACGATCTGCACGAGCTTCGGATCATGCCCGTCGAGAGCTGGGCCAGCCGGTCCGCCGAGCTGTTGGCCAACGCGGTCGAGGCGGTCCTGGCCCGCCAGGAGCGCTGCCTGCTCGCCCTCAGCGGCGGGTCGACGCCAGGACCGGTCTTCGAGGAGCTGGCGTCGTGCGACCTCCCCTGGCAGCGGGTGGTGCTGCTGCAGGCCGACGAGCGGCTCAGCCCCGACCTGGGTGCCCGCAACCTCACCCAACACCACGAGGCGTTTGCCGGGCTTGGCGTGACCTGGCTGTCGTTTCCCGTCGACCGGCTCCTCGCCGACGGGGAGCTGGCGCCTCCGGGGCGGGTGGCCGAGGTCCTCGGTGACTTCACCGCCTGCTTGGTGGAGTTCGCCGACGAGCCGCCGGTCATCGACATCGCCCAGCTCGGCTTGGGAACCGACGGGCACACCGCATCGCTGTTCCCGGGCGACCCGGCCGTCGAGGAGTTGCGACGCTACGTGGCGGTGACCGAGCCCCACGGAGGCTGGCGTCGGCTGACGATGACCCGACCGGTGTTCGATCGGGCCCGCATCGTCATCTGGTTGGCCCGGGGGGCGGCGAAGGCGGCACCGCTCGGGCGGCTGCTGGCCGGCGACCTGTCGATTCCGGCGGGGATGCTCCGGCCCCGGCAGTCGGTGATCGTCGCCGACACCGACGCCGCCCGGCAGTTCTGAAGTCCTGAGCCACCCTCGGGGGTCAGCGGATCAGTTCGGAGCAGCCGCCGAGTTTCGTAGCCGGAGCGTAGCGGTCACCGAGCGGTGGTCGCTTCCGTCGCTCGATCCGATCTCCACCGCCAAGACCTCGAAGTGGTCGGTCACCAGGACGTGATCGAGCCGGAGAAGAGTGGGGGTTCGCCGTCCGGTGGGCCAGGTGGCGTCGTAGCCGCACCCCTTCGGTTCGTGGACATCGGTCCAGCCCTGATCGAGGAGGTGGCGGAACTGGCTGTGGTCCATCGTCGCGTTGAAGTCGCCGGCCATGATCCCCGGACCGGTCGCGTCGTAGCCGGCGAGCCCGTCGAGCTGGGCCTGCCACGACGCGACGTTCTCGCCGGCGACGGGAGCGGTCAGATGGATCGCATCGAGCCCGAAGCTGCCATACGGGCTGTCGATCCGGCTCCGGAGCATCGGCACGCCGCCGAGGCGGTCGATCGTGGCGTCAGCGACGGGAAACCGGCTCCAGACGGCGAGGCCGGTCGTATCTTCGGCGGGCTCCGCAGTCCGGTAGCGGTAGCCGCTGAGAGACGGATCGCCATCGAGCTCGGCCATGAAGGCCGGCCACACCTCCTGGAGGACGACGACGTCAGCGTCGCTGGCGGCGATCGATCCGGCCACCGCCGCCGGCTCGCCGCCGTGTAACCACACGTTGTGGGTGAAGACGACGATCGCGTCCTCGGCCGTCTCCGGGCCACACCCGACCACCGCATCGACGCTCACGAACGTCGCCACGTAGGCGATTATCAACGCCACGGCGGCCAGCCCGAGCGGACGGCTCCAGGCCCGCCACGCGCTCACGACCACGAGGACGAGCGGTACGACCAACAGGGGAGCGAGGCTGACCAGTGCGATCATCAGCGACGATGACGGGATCGACCACCGCAGGTAGAGGCCGGCTGCGATCCCGGCGGTCAGGAGCCAGCCGAGCAGAAGCCACAGGCCCCGCCGCTCGCTCATCGGGTCGTCCCGACGACGTCCAACCGAGGTCCGGGCTTGCGAGTCCGCCGCAGCGCCCGTGGGGTGAGCCTGCTCACCCGACCGATGGTGCCTCATCGAGCGCCGCAGGCGGTGGAGCCGCCGAGAAAACAGTTCGTGGTCCCGCCCGGCGGGGTGTCTAGCCTGGGACGACCGGCCCGACGTGCGGGCCGCCGACGACGGACGACAGGCCTATGCCCTCCAGGTACCACATCGTCACCTTCGGTTGCCAGATGAACGAGCACGACTCCGAGCGCATCGCCGGGCTGCTCGAAGCCGACGGGCACACGCCGACCGACGAGCTGACCGATGCGGACGTCGTCGTCCTCAACACGTGCTGCATCAGGGAGAACGCCGACAACAAGCTGTATGGCGCGCTCGGCAACCTCAAGTCGCTCAAGGAGTCCAACCCCGATGTCCAGATCGTCGTCGGGGGCTGCCTCGCCCAGAAGGACCGCGAGCTGATCCAGCAGCGAGCCGGACACGTCGACGTCGTCTTCGGCACACACAACGTGCACCGCGCCACCGAGCTGATGGCCGACGCCCGCAGAACTGGTCCCGTCACGGAGATCTGGGAGGAGGCGAGCCTCGACGATGCCGAGGCGTTCCCGTCAGCACTCCCCGCCCGGCGCGAGACCGACTACCAGGCGTGGCTGACGATCCAGATCGGCTGCGACAACTCCTGCGCCTTCTGCATCGTGCCCTCGGTCCGGGGCGCCGAGATCAGCCGCCCGATCGAGGAGATCGTGACGGAGGCCGAACGGTTGGCGGCGGTCGGCGTCACCGAGCTCACCCTGCTCGGTCAGAACGTCAACTCCTACGGTCGGGATCTCGCCCTCGCCGCCCGCCGGCAGGGGCACGACGTGAGGGTTCGGCCACACTTCGCCGAGCTGCTCCGCCGAGTCGGTGCCGTCGACGGGATCGAGCGGGTCCGCTTCACCAGCCCGCACCCCAAGGACATGACGCTCGACGTGTACCACGCGATGGCCGACACCCCGAGCGTGGTGCCCCACCTCCATTTCCCGCTGCAGTCCGGGTCGGATCGGGTGCTGGCGGCGATGCATCGCGGGTACACCGCCGAGCGGTACCTGGCCAAGCTGGCCGAGGCGAGGGCAACGATCGACGATCTGGCCGTCACCACCGACATCATCGTCGGCTTCCCGGGGGAGACCGAGGACGATTTCGCAGACACCCTGGCCGTCGCCGCCGAGGCGGCCTACGACAGCGCCTACACGTTCGTGTTCTCGCCTCGCTCGGGAACGGAGGCGGCTGAGATGACCGACCGCTTCTGCGACCCCGACGAGGTCCAGGACCGTTACGCCCGCCTTCGCACCGTCATCGAGCGGTCGGCCCTGGCGAAGTATCGGGCCAGGATCGGCCGCACGGAAGAGGTGATCGTCGAGGGCCCGTCGAAGAAGGACGCCGCGGTCCTGACCGGTCGGACGGCCCAGAACAAGCTCGTTCACTTTCCTTCGGAGGCGCTGAAGGCCGGCACCTACGCCACGGTCTCGATCACCGATGCCGCCCACCAATACCTGCGGGGCGAGCTCGTCGAGGTCATCGCCCGGGCCCGGCACCGGACCCGCCTCGAGGTCACGTCGGCCTGAGCCGGGCTCCGGATCCCAAGAGTTGAGAATTAGTGAGAATCGTCCGATACTGGAGGCATGACCCCCGACCCGTCGGACCACGCTGAGCAGGCCCACGGGCTGGGCTCCAGCCACGGTCATGGCCACACGGTTGACGGCAATCGGCGGCTCCTGCTCCTCGTCCTGGCCCTCAACGGCGGTTTCATGGTGGTCGAGATCGTCGGCGGGATACTGTTCGGCTCGCTGGCCTTGCTCGCCGACGCCGCCCACATGGCCTCCGACGTCGCCGGGATCGTCATCGCCCTCATCGCCCAGTCGCTGATCGGGCGGGCACCGTCCCAGCGGCTCACGTTCGGGCTCATCCGGTCAGAGGTGCTCGCCGCTCAGGCCAACGGCATCCTCCTGGTCGCCACCGGCGGCTGGATCCTCTACGAGGCCCTCCGGCGCATCGGCGACGCGCCGGAGATCGCCGGCGGTGGGGTGACCGTCGTGGCCTCGATCGGGCTCCTGATCAACGTCGGAAGTGCCTGGCTGCTGTTCGGAGCCCGTCACGACAACCTCAACATGCGGGGCGCATTCCTCCACATGAGCGCCGACGCCGCCGGGTCGGTGGCGGCGGTGGTGGCCGGGCTGGCCGCGCTCCTCGGCCGGCTGTACTGGGTCGACCCCGCCGTGTCGGTGCTGATCGCCGGCCTCGTGCTCTGGGCGGCGTGGGGGCTGCTCAGGGATGCCACCCACGTGCTGCTCGAAGGGGCACCGCCCCACGTCACCGCCAACGACATCGTCGATGCGGTGGCCGACCTACCCGAGGTCGACGGCATCCACCACCTCCACCTGTGGTACCTGGCATCGGACTCGGTGGCCCTCTCGGGCCATGTCGTCCTGGACGGCGAGCCGAGCCTGCACGAGGCGCAGGAGGTTGGCGATCAGGTCCGGCAGCTGCTCCGCGAGCGGTTCGGCATCGTCCATGCGACCCTCGAGTTGGAGTGCCACCACTGCGAGACAGCCACCGCCGCCCACCGATGACCGTCGACGATGGCTCGCGGGCTGGGGCCGTGCTGCACGTCGGCCGCCGGCTCTGACCAGCCCGGGAGTCGGCGAAGGGGGTCGTGGATCGGCGTTGCCAGTTGTGTCCGCACGGGCCCGATGACTTAGGGTGCGGGCTTCGCCGTGCTTCAGGTGGAGGGCGCGCTTTGCAGCCACTACGACGTCGTTGGTATCTGCTACCCAGTCCGTTGCTCGGACCGGCGAGCTGGCAGGGGACCGCTGCTGTCCTCGAAGCGCTCGGGCAGGTCGTGCTCATCGCCGACCCGACGATGACGACCACCAGCGACATCGATCACATCAGCCCGTGGATGGCCGAGATCCTCGCCCCCGACGCTCCCGATGACGATCTCCCGGTCATCGCGGTCGGGCACTCCGCCGCCTGCCCCCGGATGCCGCTCGTCGCCGACCGGCTCCTCGCCCACGACTGGAACGTCACGGCCCTCGTCTGCGTCGACGGCCGATTCCCCGACGGGCGGGCGTTCACCGTCTCGGAGCCGACCTACGGTCCGATGCTCGACGGGATGGTCCGACCCGACGACTACCTGCCGCCCTGGCCGCGGTGGTGGGGGTCGCTGGTCGAAGGGCTCGTCGTCGACGAGACGGCCAGGGATCTGGTGTTCAGCGAGGCCAAGCCGATCCCGCGGTCGTTGTTCGATCAGCCCTGCCCCGTACCGGAGCTGCCGCCAGCGATCGGGCGGGCGTTCCTCAGCTTCGGTCCCGGCTATCTCCAATCGTGCGAGCGGGCCGAGTCCCAGGGGTGGACGACCTACCGGCTGGCCGGTGACCACCTCCACCAGGTCGTGGCGCCCGATGCGGTGGCCGCCACGCTGCTCGCCATCGTCCGCTGCCTCGAGACCGGGACCGATCCGCACAGGTCCTGATCGCCGAGCCGGTCGCACGAGACCGGGACGTGACCTCACCACAACCTAGAATCGGGTCCTTGCCTCGCTCCCTTCCTGCCGCCGTCACCGACCGAGTCGGCGACGAGCCGTGGGAGCTCTACCCGACCCCCGGAGCGACCAGCGTTGACCTCCGGTGGCCCGGTTCGGCGTGGCAGGTCGGCCATCACCAGGTCAGACGGGCCGCCCCGGCGGTGATCGACGCCGCGGTCGAGCGGCATCGGTGGCTGGCCGAACGGCGGGTGCAACCAGAGCTCGTGGTCGCCGACGGGGAGTGGCTCGTGACCGTCGGTCCCGGCCACCCCGCCCACCATCCCGAGCGCCAACCGGTGCCCGACGAGGTTCCGGCGCTGATCGGGAAGGCCCTGCGCCTGATCCACGATCTCGACGTCACCGAATGCCCCTTCGCCGCGGCCTGGGATCAGCAGGT
>JAOTYQ010000332.1 GCA_029861725.1 Acidimicrobiia bacterium
GGCGTCGGTGGCCTTCACCGTCGACCACAGCGCAGCCGCTGCACCGGTCGGGCTCGACCTGCGACCGACCCGCCTCGTCGCCTTCGGGAACCCGAACCTCGGGACTCCGCTGATGCAGGAGCGCGCCACGGCCGGCGTCGATCTGCCGATCAAGTTCCTGGTCTGGGAGGACGAGCACGGTCAGACATTCGTCACCACCAACGACGAGCGGCTGGCCCGCCGCCATCGCATCCGGAAGACCGATCTCGGTCCGATCGCGGCGGCGGTCGAGAACTTCCTCGCCGTGGCGACGACCAGCTGAGGGAGCCATGCCGGACAGCGGGCCGAGCCCCGGGGCTGCCGACAGCACAGCAGCTCGCCGGTCGAGCTGGCCGTGATCTACGATCTCGCCCGTGGAACAGATCTGCAACGACCTGGCCGATGAGCACGCCGCGCTGGACGCGATCGTGGCCGACCTCGACGAGAACGGCTGGAACCGGGCCACCGCGGCCGAAGGCTGGGACGTGAAGGACACGATCGTCCACCTCGTCCAGGCCGACATGGCCGCCCGGCTGGCCGTCACCGATGCCGAGGGGTTCCAGAAGGCCAAGGCCGACATGGCGACAGCCGGGTTCGAGGGCGTGTTCGGTGATCGTACCGGGAAGACCGGCGCCGAGGTCCTGGCCTGGTGGCGTGACGAGCGGGAGAAGATGCTTGCTGCGTTCCGCAGCCGCGGCCCGAAGGACCGCATCCCGTGGTTCGGCCCCGACATGAGCACGTTGTCGTTCGCCACCGCCCGGTTGATGGAGACGTGGTCGCACGGACAGGACGTCGCCGACGCTGTCGGCGCCTCCTGGCCGGTGACCGACCGGCTCCGTCACGTCGCCCACATCGGCGTCAGCACGCGCGGTTGGAGCTACGTGAACCGAGGCGAGCAGGTCCCCGATGGCGACGTGCGGGTCGAGCTCACCGCCCCGTCCGGCGAGCTGTGGACCTGGGGGCCCGAGGACGCCGAGAACCGGATCACCGGACCGGCGCTCGACTTCTGCCTGGTCGCGACCCAGCGCCGACACCTCGACGACGTCGATCTGGAGACCACCGGAGAGCTGGCCGAGGGGTGGATGCGGATCGCTCAGGCGTTCGCCGGCCCGCCCACCCTCGCGCAGGAGGACCGCAAGCAGTAGCTCCGCGGGCCGGCCGAGACCTCAGCTGGCGAAGTCGATCACGGCCCGGTTCGACGCTCCCTGGCGCATGAGCTCGTAACCGTCGTTGATCTCCTCGAGTGGCATCGTATGAGAGATCATCTCGTCGAGCAGGAGGCGGCCGTCGAGGTACATGTCGCAGTAGCGGGGCATGTCAACCCGGAACGCGTTCGAGCCCATCATCGAGCCCTTCAGGGTCTTCTCCAGCATGAAGATCTCGTAGCCGGTGATCTCGATCTTCTCGCCGTACGGCATCATCCCGATCACCACGGAGGTCCCACCCAGCCGGCTCATCTTCCAGACCTGCTCGACGGTGTCCTTCCGGCCGATCGCCTCGAACGCATAGTCGACTCCGCCGGAGGTCATCTCCCGCACGGCGGCGACGACATCGTCGACCTCGCTGGCGTTGATGACGTCGGTCGCACCGCAGATCTGAGCCGTCTCGAGCTTCGCCTTCGACAGATCGACGGCGATCACCCGGCCAGCCCCGGCGATCCGTGCTCCCTGGATGGCGGACAGCCCGATGCCGCCGGCGCCGACGACGCACACGGTCGACCCCGGCTCGATCTTGGCGGTCTTGAATACCGCTCCGACGCCGGTCGTCACCCCACAGCCGATCAGGGCGGCCTTGTCGAGGGGCATGTCCTCGCGGATCTTCACAACGGCGTTCTGGTGGACGAGCATCTCCTCGGCGAAGCCGCCGAGGCGGGCGAACTGCCCGACCTCCTCGTCGCCCCGGGACAGGCGGGGAGCAGAGCCTTTGGGCCTCGAGGTCGCCGTCTGGTTCTGACACCGATTGGGGTGGCCGGTCAGGCAGTGCTCGCAGTTCCCGCAGAAGATGCTGAGGCAGGTGATGACGCGATCGCCCTTCTGCACGTAACTCACGTCCTCGCCGACCGCCTGGACGACCCCCGCCGACTCGTGGCCCATCACCGCCGGCAGTGGGAGCCGGCTCCACTGGCCGTCCATGAAGTGCAGATCGCTGTGACAAAGCCCGGCGTGGGCGGTCTGGATGAGGACCTCGCCAGGACCAGGCTTGTCGACCGAGATGTCCTCGATCACCAGGTCGCCGGGGATCTCGTTGAGCACAGCTGCTTTCATGGTAGGCCTCTCGTCCGGTTCGACAGCGATTCGGCCTCCGGCATAGCACGAGCTGCGAAGGGATGGCCAGATCGCGACCTCGCAGGCCAGGCAGGGCAGATTTCCCCCTCCACCCCCGGGCCCCGTCGGGGGAGGAAACCGGTCCGAACCGCAGGCACACTGCTTGGCGGGGCGAGATCAGCTTGAGCGGCCGTCAGCGGAGAGGGCCGTCAAAGGACTGCGGGTGTGACGTTTCGTTGGGTCGAGAACAATCCGTTCAACAGGGAACTCCCCGTTTGGACGAGGGCCTACGCAGCCGAGCTGCTTCCCGGTCCTGTCACCCCGCTCGGGTGGGACATCGTCTGGACTACTGGCGTCAACGACGGGTGGCGAGATGCCATGGTCGATCGGATGGGGTTCGGTCCGTCTGAGATCTCCGCCGACGCGCCGGAGCTGGTCGGGATCTTCGGTGGTTACGCCTATCTGAACGCCTCGTTGCTGCGGGTGTGGGCCGCCAGAACCCCGGCGCTGGCCCCCAATCACGTTGATACCGCTTACTTCGTCGAGCATCCGGAGATGCCCGTCTACGCGCCGGCGGCCTGGCACGAGGCCAGCGAGAGCGCGCACGGCAAGCTGACCCACTGGCTCAGCTGGGTCCTCGTCGACCAGAACCAGTCGGAGCTTGAGGCTGGGCGCGTGCTCTCCGCCGAGGCTCGCGCCGACCGGCCAAAGCTCGCCGAGCTGTCCGACGGTGACGTCGTGGAGCACGCGCTCGGCCTCAAGCCCCTGGTCAGGGCCCTGGCGTCGCAACATCTCACCCAGGCCTTGGCCGCCTCGATCGGCCCCGGGATCATCGCCGCCATCTGCGACGAAGTCGGCCTGCCGACGAACGCCACGGCCCTCATCTCGGGCCTCGGCGAGATCGAGTCGGTGTCGCCGACCCATGCGATGTGGACCTTGTCTCGTATGGTTCGAGCGTCGCCGGCGCTCGCGGTCATGTTCGACGATGGGGTCGCCCGGCTGAACGATCGACTGCGCAGCTCCGATGAGGTCGAGGTGGTCAGCTTCGTCGCTGGTCTCGACGCATTGTCGGCCGAGGTCGGGTTCCGAGCCGTGGTCGAGTGGGATCCCTGCGGTCCTACCTGGGAAACCGATCCGGAGGTCGTGCTGGGCGCGATCGACCAGCTCCGACGGCGGCCCGATGACGCCGATCCGTCGCACCGCTTCGCCCAGCGGGAGGCCGAGCGGCGAGCGCTGGTCAAGGAGATCGGAGAGGTCGCAGCCAAGCGACCGGCCACGAAGGAGCACTTCGACGCAGCCGTGGCGGCGACCGACGCCTTCGTTCGCGGCCGGGAGCGTGCGAAAGCCAACGTGAGCAGGGTGGTGCACGAGATCAGGCTGGCGCTACGCGAGCTGGGTGAGCGGGCTTCCGCAAGGGGCGACGTGGCCGATCCGGACGACCTGCAGATGCTGTTCGCCGACGAGCTCGAGTACTACGCCGACGGCGGGCTGTCAAAGGTGCGGGAGATCACCGATGAGCGCCGGGCCCACATCGAGTGGCTCCGCTCCATCGTGCCGCCCTTCATCATCAAGGCCGAGCCGCCACCGGTCGAGCGTTCGCCGGTCGCGCCTCGCGCAGGATCGCGTAACCGAGGCAGCCCGCTCGGCGGCGAGGTCCTGTTCGGCAAGCCCGGCTCGTCCGGAGTCGGACGGGGCAGAGCCCGGATCGTGCTCGACGTCGATCCCGGCGTCGAGCTCGACACCGGCGACGTGTTGGTAGCGACCTCGGCGCCCGAGCTGCTGACACCGCTGTTCGTCGGGGCGGCGGCCGTTGTCGTCGAAGAGGGAGGGCTGCTGAGCCACGCAACGATCATCTGTCGCGAGCTCGGTGTCCCAGCCGTCGTCAGGGCCACCGGGGCCACCGCCCGCATTCGTGACGGCGACCTCGTCGAGGTCGACGGCGTCACCGGGATCGTCACCGTCGTCGAGGCCGCCGACGGAGGCCTTCTCAGCCCGAAGTGACCGCCGGACTCGACCGAGGGAAGACCAGCCCGAACAGGATGGCCTGACCGAGGAAGAGTGCGAGGGCGAGCGACCAGACGGCCCGGAGCGCTCCGAGGTGGTCGGCCGCTCCGTCGGGCCGGCCGATGATTGCCACCGCGAGGGCGATGGCGACCGCGATCGCGAGCTGGAACACCGTGGTCCGCCCGGCACCAGCCATGCCATAGCGACGGGCCGGCACGTCCTGCATCGTGGCGCCGACCAGCATGGCAAAGCTGCAGCCGGCCGACACCCCCAGCACGAGGCCGGGGACGATGATGCCGACGACCGGATTCGGCTCCTGTCCGGTGAGCACGAGATGGAGCGTCATCGCCACCGCTCCGGCCGAACCACCGATCGTGAGGATCGGCGCGACCCCGAAGCGGTCGGCGAACCGACCGGCCACTGGCGACAACAACGCCGCCACCAGGGGCCCCGGCACGACGACGAGACCGGTTCGCAACGTCGACCAACCCCACGCCTCCTGGATGAAGGTCGGCAGTGGCACGAAGTAGGCGAAGAACGCCACGACGAAGAAAACCGAACCGACATTGCCGATTGCGTAGCTCCGGTTGGCGAAGAGCGCCAGATCGAACAGCGGGCTCGGATGCCGGCTCGACCGGACGACGAACAGCGAGATCATGGCCAGGCCGATCGCGAAGGGGGCCAGACCGGCGACGGTGAGCCAACCGGCTTCCGGGCCCTGCACGACGCCGAGCACGATCAGGCCAACTCCGATGGTGCCGAGCGGGATGGAGAGCATGTCGACTCGGCTCGGGCTGAACTGGGGTCGGCTCTCGAACAGGAGGAAGGCACCGGCGACGGCCGCGGTGGCGGCGATCGGGACATTGATGAGAAACACCGATCGCCAGCCGAACACCCCGACCAGGAACCCGCCGAGGGGCGGGCCGGCGGCAGCCGCGAGCCCGCCCATGGCTCCCCACACCCCGATGGCGAGCTGGCGTCGCTCGAGGGGGAAGGCGGCCAGGAGCAGGGCAAGCCCGGAGGGGAACTGCATCGCCCCGCCCACCGATTGGACGAGCCGGGCCGCTATCAGCACTTCGATCGACGAGGCCAGCCCGGCCAGCAGCGACGCGACCGCGAAGACGGCGAGGCCGACCAGGAACAGGCGCTTGTGGCCGTAGCGGTCGGACGCCCAACCGGCCAGCAGGAGCAGCGAGGCCAATCCGATGCTGTAAGCCGTGATGATCCACGACAGCGTCGACTCGGGGGTCGAGGGGAACGCCGCTCGGATCTCCGGCAGCGCCAGGGCGATGACGGTGATCTCGAGGCTGACCATGAAGCCGACGACCGATGCGATCAAGAGCGTCAGCCAGGAGCGCCCGGTGACCTCCACCGCGGGTCCAGGGTGACTCACCTCAGGGCCACGGATGGGTGAAGCATCGCTGCTCGAGCGATCCGATCGCCCATCGGCCCCAGCCTCCGAGCAGCGCCCGACGGCTGTACTCGTGCCAGGCCATCGCCTCGGGGGCGGCTGCCCGCCGGATCACTTGGCGGATCCCGCCCTCGTGGACCGCGTACCCGGCCCAGACCCCTGGCCAATCGCGTACGGAGGCGACCTCGGTCAGGACGAGCGGGCCGTGGCGACGGGTCCGGTTGCGGTGGGTGTGTCCGGACGTGACGAGACCTCGGTCGTTGGCCATGGCGAGCTCGTCGAGGAAGTCGGTCGATGCCGGGCCGGCGATGCCGAGCGGGTAGTGCGTCGGTAGCCGACCGGGTTGCAGTTGGTGATGGATGCCAAGCAGGTAGGGGCCGGGGCTGACCGCAGCCAAGTCGACGACGTCGGCGCCGACCCGGTCGAGCGAGCCGGTCCCGAGACCGGGGACGGTCGTGTCGGCCACGATCACCCGCAGCCCCATCAGGTCTTCGCAGGCTGCTCCCCGGACATAGGGAATGCCTCGCTCGCCGACCTTGGCCGGTACCGGTATGTCGCAGCGGCCATCGACCTCGTGGTTGCCAGGGATCAACAGCACCGGCAGCTCATCGAACGCGTCGAGGAGCCGACCGACCTCGTGGAAGTGGTCGGGGTCCTGGTGATGGGCGGCGTCCCCCTTCACGACGAGCAGCTCGGCCCCCCACTCGATGGCTTCGGTGATCGCCGCTCGGGCGCACCGGGTGGGGAAGGGCACGTCGTCGCCGCTGCGGTCTGTCATCAGCTTCGAAGCCCCCCAATTGGTCGATCCGAGATGGAGGTCGCTGATCGTGGCTATCCGGCTGAGGGCTCGGCCCGGGGGTGGGGCGAGGGTGGTCGCAGCGAGCCGGTCGTGGCCGCCCGGGAAGCGAACGTCGATGCGGTAGCGGGTGGCCGGTTCGAGTTCGCCGAGCTCGATGCTGCCCGGTCCTCCCGGGTGTTCGACGGCGATCCGACGCCCACCGGCCTCGATGGCGACCCGACCGGCTGGCAAGGTCCCCCACGTCAGCTGGACCGACGTGTCCTCCGCCGCCCAGACCTGGAGAGCCGAAGGAGCCAAAGGGTTGCGGACCCGT
>JAOTYQ010000333.1 GCA_029861725.1 Acidimicrobiia bacterium
AACTGGCGCTCCGCCGGCGGGCGTAGGCGACCAAGGGGCGGTAGGCGTCGACGAAGAGCTGGCGGAACCAGGCCTCATCGGTGGCGCCAGCGGTCGTAGTGCTCATCGGAGAGGAGAGGGCGGCAGGTCCCACATCCGGTTCTTGTCCGGGCATGGCTGGTACCTTTCGGCCTGGCGTGGAGAAAGGCTGGCGAGACCATTGTGGCGGCTCGTAGGGGCGTGGCGGCATCGTTCCGAACGCCCCGGACGAGCCGAGCCCCCGACCCAGGCCCGGCCCCTCGCCTGTGTCGGCTCGATGACGCCGGTTCTGTCATCCTGGTGAGCGGGCTGCTCGGCGTTACGTTCCGGTTGCGGTGGATTCTCATCGTGAGGTCGTGCCACCCGTTGCCGCGAACGCCGCGGTCCACCCGACATCATCGGAGCCGGCAGGCCGATGACGAACCGTCTGCACACAGGCGACCTCGACCGAGACGAGTTCGCCGCTCGGGTTGTCGATGTGGCCGACCGGGCGATCGTGCTCGACCAGACCTACTTCTTCGGCCCCCATCGGCTCGTGTGCTCGGATACCGGCTCGATCGGGGCGCAGCGCGTCGTCGGCCTGCGCCGGACCCGTTGCGGCACCCTCGGCCACGTCGTCACCGACTCCGAGGAGCCCCTACCGAGCGCCGGCGACGTCGTCGAGTGCCACATCGACGGGCTACGCCGGTACCGGCTGCGGCAGCTCCACACGGCGCAGCACCTGATGGAGCATGCGGCCGAGGCGACCAACGAGCTCCGCGCCGCAGCCGGCGGTCCGGTCACTCCCGACTCGGCCACGATCGCGCTCGACTTCGACGGGACGGGCGCTGACCTCAGCGCCGTCACCGACTGGTTCGCAGCAGCCGTGCGAGACGACTACTCCTGTGGTGTGACGTCCTCTCCCGCACCCCCGTTCGGGCAACTCTGGCACCTCGATGGCTACGGGGTCCGCCAATGCGACGCGATACACTTGCCGTCGACCGGCGGCATCGGCGGGGTCCGGTACGTCGCCACCTCGACCGGTCCCTCCCGGGCCTGTGTGGAGCTCTGGGTGGATACACCGCACAGCCCGCCGGAGGCCCATGACTGCCGGGGCTACGAATCGAGAACTGACGTCGCTGCAGATCATCGCCCTCGGTACACCGGCCGCTCGGCGTGACGATGGCGCCTACGCCCGACTGAGCAAGGCCTCTCGCCAGCTCCTCGCCGTGCTGATCGCCGCCGGATCGGACGGAGCGACCGTCGAGAGGCTGGCCAACGAGCTATGGGGCGACGACCCGCCTCCTCGGTGGCGGGCCTCGGTCCGCATGGCGGTGAGCCGCCTGCGCAAGGCGATCGGGGCGGAGGCGATCGAGCACGACGGCGGCTACTACCGCTTGGCCGTCGCCAGGGAGTCGGTCGATGTCTGGTGGCTAGATGATCTGGCCGAGTCCGACGAACCGGTCGCCGAAGGCGAGCTGGTGAGGGCGCTGAGCGGTGCGCCGTTCGCCGACGTCGATCAGCGCGAGCTCGTCCGGCAGGCGGCCGACCAGGCCAGGGCTGGCCAGTCGGCCGTGGTCAAGCGATTCTGCTCCGCCGCCACGACGATGACGGAGAGGACCGCCGCCGCCCTCGCCACCCATCAGCGCGACGTCGACCCCTTCGACGAGCACTTGGCGCAGTCGATCGGACGGGCGCTTGTCGACACGGGCAACATCGGCAATGCCGTCAGCTACCTCCGTTCGGTGGTCCAGGTCTTCGAATCCGAGTTCGGGTTCGTGCCGCCGGCTCTACTCGCCTTGCAGGTCGATGCCGAGCGCTCGGCATCGGTCGACAGCGATTTGGCGCTCCTGTCACCGGTCGCTCCGAGGCCCATCCCCCCGTTGCTGGAGCACCTGCAGGCCGACGCCTGCTTCGGCCGTGACGACGAGACCGCGCAGCTGCTCGGTGGTCGTCCAACGATCGTGCTCGGACCGTCCGGATCGGGGAAATCGCGCCTGCTCGCTGAGATCGCCGCCCAGGCCACCGAAGCGGGCGAAGGCGTCTGCTACTTGAGCTCCGACCCTGCGCTCACGCCCTACGGACCGTTCCTCGCCGCGTTCCCGCCGCTTCGTGAGCTCCTGCTCCCCGGCACCCCATCCGGGGACGCCGGCGGTCCACCCGAACCCGCCCTTCTCGAGCTCCACCGGGCGCAGGCCGCGGAACGGTCGGTGGCGATCCTGGCCCATCTGGAACGGCAGGCGGCCGATTCGAGGTACTGGCTTCTGATCGACGACGTGCACAGCTTCGACTCCGCATCGAAGCAGCTCGTCGGGTTCCTCGCCCGGGTGCAGTCCGCCTCACCACTGGTCTTGATCGTGTGCGGCCGCAACGACGCGATCGACGAGGAGTGGACCCAGCTCCTCGTCCAGCTCAGGCGAAGCGGCTTCGACGAGATCACGATCGGAGCTCTACCGGAGCGAGCGCTCGAAGCCCTTCTCGACGAACTCGTCGACGGGTTGACCGTTTCGGCTCGGACCGGTTTGGTCAGCGGGCTCCTCACCCGCAACGCTGCGTTACCAGCGGTGGCCCGAAGCCTCATACAAGCCGTCGATCCGGAGACGAAGACGTTCGACAGCAACCTCGCGTCGTACGACCCCGAGCGATGGGTGCAGCCGGCGGCGGGGCTCGATCGGGGTGTGGCCGACGTTGCCGTCGGGGCCGCAGTCCTCGGTATCACGTTCACCGTGTCGGAACTGGTCGAGCTGCTCGGGGTCGACGAGGAGACCGTCGTCGATGCGCTCGAAACGCTCTGGGATCTTGGCCGGATCGTCGACGCAGACGCGCCCGACCGCTTGCGGTTCCGCGATGCGCTGGTGCGCGACGCCTTCTTGCGAGCTGCTCCGAGCTTCCGCCTGCTCCGCCTCCACAAGCGGGCGGCCGAGCTGTCCGACGACCTCCATGCGATCGCTGACCATCAGGCGGCTGCGGTGCCGGAGATCGACCGCTCGGTGGCGGCAGCCTCGCTGGTGGCGTCGGCTCGAGCGTTCATGGCGAGCGGATCGTGGCACGATGCAGTCGGCCGGCTGCGGGCTGCCGACGCGGTGACCGAGGGCGGTCTCGACGTCGACGCGCTCGTGCTGATGGCACGGGCGCTCGACCTGTCCGGCGCCGGCGGGGCCGGTCCCCGCAACCGTGCCTACCGTCGAGCGGTCGCCGAGGGCCGCTGGGCCGAGGCACTGCACGCAGCGTTGTCCGGTCTTCCCGAGGCCGAGCAACCCGACGGCGATCAGGCCAGGATCGCGATGCTCCTCGAGATACCCCCGGATCGGATCGCGGCCGAAGACGCGCTGGCCCGGGCCGAGGCGCTGGCCCGACAATACGCCCTGGACGGTCAGCCGGCCGAGGCGATGCACTGGGCCAGCCTGACGGCCGAGCTCGCGACCGACCGTCACCAGCGGGCCCGAGCCGAGATCGCCCGATGGTCGGCCAACCATCACATCACGGCAATCGCGTACGAGTTCCCCGACGATCTCGTCGAGGGCGCGGCCGACCGCGACCGGGCCCAGATGCTGGAGATGCGAGCGTTATGTGCCGTGGAGCGTGGTGACTACGGCGAAGGGAATCGATGCCACCACAGGTTCGCAGCGCTCGCCGACGCCATCGGCGACCCGGTCCGGATCTGGCAGAGCAAGGTGCTCGGTGCGTTGCTGGCTCTCGACGACGGCCGTTGGACGGAGAGCGGCGAGCAGGCGGACGAGGCGTTCGACTACGGCACCCGCCACGGCATGCGCCATGCGCCGCTGGCGTGGACCGGCCACAACTTCATGAAGCACTGGATCGCCGGAACCCTCGGCGGCATGACGGCAGCCTTCGAGTCGATGCGAGTCGACGTTGGGACGTCATCGGTGGCCGAGGCCGCCCGGGCTCTGGTGCTGGCGGCCGACGATCGCGAGCGCGACGCGTGGTCGGCGGCCGAGCCGGTGGTCCGAGACGCCCTCGACCGACCGCGGAGCCCCGCCATCGTCGTGTTGGCCATGCTGAGCGGTCTCGTCGCCAGCCATGGCGACCGCTACCTCAAGGCCGGAGTTCGGGCCCGGCTCCTCCCCTTCGCTGGCCGCTCGGTCGTGGCCGGGTATGGGATCGGCAACGTCGGTCCGGTGTGGCGGGCCCTCGCTCCATTGGCCGACGACGACGGCCAGCGACTGGAGTGGTTGCACCAGGCGCGCCAGCAGGCCGACGGCTCAGGGGCGGCGCTCTGGCGTGTGGTGGCTCGCGTCGACCTCGCTTGGGCCGGTGGCGGGCAGGCCCACAGGGCCGACGCCGCGGCGCTGGCAGAGGGAACCGATCTCGCCGGTCGGCTCGTTGCCCCCTGACCCGAAACCCAGGTGACCGAGCCTCAGAACCATTGACCGGTGTCGGTGACCCGGTGGACTGGCTCCGCGACCGCCGGATGGTCCGACGACCGGGGTTGAGCTTGCTCGGCGAGTCGTCCGGCGACCCAGCCGGGCGATCAGCGGTTCGGACCTCGGTCCATGCTCACCGGCTGCCACCGCTCCAGCTCGACCTTCGGCAGCACGGTGGGGTTGACGCAGGCCATTGGCCATCGGCCCTTGAGCACGAGGCTGATCTCACGGGCCGCCCGAGTCTCCGAAGTCGGTCGCATCATCGACGATGCCGATGCGACGTGCGAGGTGATGATCACATCGTCGAGGGCGAACAGGGGATCGTCGAGATCGGGTGGCTCCTGCTCCAGGACATCGAGGGCCGCACCGGCGATCGAACCGCTCGCGATCGCCTCGGCCAGGGCGGCCCCGTCGACCGTGCCACCACGGCTGGTGTTGATCAGGATCGCGGTCTCCTTCATCCTGGCGAGCTGCTCGGCTCCGATCACGTGTCGGGTCTCGTCGTTGAGGGCCGAGTGGACGCTCACGAAGTCGGAGCGCTCGAGGAGGTCGTCCAGTGTCAGGGTCGCCTCGACCCCTTCGGCCGCCATGCGGAGGTTGCTGACATACGGGTCGTGGGCGATGACGTTCAGCCCGAAGCCCTTGGCCCGGCGGGCCACCGCGGTGGCGACGTTGCCGAACGCCACCAAGCCGAGGGTCTGGCCCCGCAGCGGCGGGAAGTTGTTCAGCAGCGGCCGGCTGTGGTGCCACTCGCCCTCCGTGCGGGCCATCCGGTCGATGTGGCGGAAGCGGCGCCAACCGGTCAGCAGCAGGAGCATCGTGTGGTCGGCCACCTCTTCGATGAAGGCGTCGGGGGCGTTGGTGACGACGACGCCGTGTTCTGTTGCCGCGTCGACGTCGACCATGTCGACCCCGACGCTAGCCAGTCCGATCACCACGCAGCGGTCGAGCTCGGCGATGATCTCCCTCGTGATCTGCACCCCCCACGTCGTCATCAGCGCATCGGCGTCGCGGGCGCCGTCGATCAGCGCCTCGGCGGAGGTGGCGTGAACCTCGTGGAGCTCGGCGAGCTCGCCGAACACGCTCAGCTGCCGCTTGTAGCGCTCGTCGACGACACCGGGGCGCAGCTGGGCGGGTAGAGGGGCCACGATCTTCTTCTTGTCGGCCACGAGGGTCGCTCCTTTGTCCAGGGCTCGGCTCAGGTGCACTGTAGGTTCGTACCCCACCCCCTCCGAAATTGCGTGAGTTGACCGCCTGACGGGCGGTCAACTCAGGCAAGAACGCAAGGAGGCGACAGCGACCGAGGTCCGGGGGTAGGTTCGTCGGCGATTCGGCCGGCGAGGACCGCCGACCGAGGAGACGATGGAGCCCCGGATGACCGATTTCCCCCTGCCCTACGTATCCGACGACCTGACCGGTCAGGTGGCCCTGGTGACCGGAGCCACCTCGGGCCTCGGCCACCGCTTCGCTCAGGTGCTGGCGGCGGCGGGAGCCAACGTGGCCGTCACCGGCCGACGAGTGGAGCGGCTCGAGGAGCTCGCGGCCACGATCAGCGAGCGTGGGGGTGGGGCGGTGCCGATCGCGCTCGACATGACCGACACCGACTCGATCCTCGACTGCGTGCAGGCGGCGGAGGACGCCCTCGGGCTCGTCACGATCCTGGTCAACAACGCCGGCGTGCCCGACGCCCAGCGGGCCCACAAGATGTCGATCGAGCTGATCGACACGGTCTTCGACACCAACCTCCGAGGCCCCTATGTCCTGTCGTGCGAGGTGGCACGACGCCTGCTGGCAGCCAAGTCGCCGGGACGGATGGTCAACATCTCCAGCATGGGCGCGTTCAACTACACCGGTGAGGGGGCGGCCCTCTACTCGATCACCAAGGCGGGAATCGCCAGGATGAGCGAGGCACTGGCCGTCGAGTGGTCGCGGTTCCACATCAACGTCAACTGCATCGCCCCCGGGGCGTTCGCCTCGGAGATGATGGACGGGATGCTCGAGCGGATGGGCGACTTCACCCCCAACCTGCCACGCCAGCGGCTCGGTCAGCCGGCCCAGCTCGACTCGACCCTGCTGTACCTGTGCTCCCCGGCCTCGGAGTGCGTGACCGGCACCATCATCAAGGTCGACGACGGCCAGGGCTCCCGCTGATCGCAGCCCCAAGCTGGGCGGGCGCAAGGGGGTCCCCGCCACCGGACTGAACTAGCGTTTGCCCGAGAGTCTCGCTGCCAGCGCCAAAGGGGGTTCGATGCACACGCTGACCGACGAGCAACGCCGACGGTGGACCGACGACGGCTACCTGGTCATCGAAGGCGCCCTCGACGACGACGAGGTGGCGTTCTTCAACGACGAGCTCGATCGCGTGCGGCTCGAGCCGGGCTGGGAGCCCGACGTCGACGTGCTCGG
>JAOTYQ010000334.1 GCA_029861725.1 Acidimicrobiia bacterium
CGTCCGAAAGGACATGGGGGTTCGAGTCCCCCCGTCCGCACCAGGTGTTTTCCCTGGTAGCCGGCCTCCCGCTTGGATTGAGGCCGCCATCCTGCGGTGGCGCCGAGCCCGGGAGTCGACCCTGGTTCTACACGACGACACGGTCGCCGGCCGATCGCTCCGCTGCCCGATGGCTGCCCGGGGACTGCGCAGGTCCTGATCACATGTTCGACGTCAGAACAACCTCCCGCCGGCAGGTCACCTACCCTCTCGCGGGCGAGGACGGCGACCCTTCAGCCGAACGAGCAACTGCCTGATGCGCCCGTTCGCCTGGCGAGCGGTGTGGAACCTGATGAAGTCGAGCTCGAAACGAGGATCAACCGCCAGCAACTTCGGGTGCGCTCCCCGGATCGAACGCCCGAGCGCGGGGATCAGAGCTCTGACGTTTCGCCAATCCTGGATGATCCCTTCGATGTTCAACCACAAACCGGTTGGGCACCGCAAGGGGGCGACCTCCTCACCAACTGCGAGCAGGCAGGTGGCCGCCGGGAAGTTGCTGCCAAGGCTCACCGGTCCCAGCGTCGTCTGCCAGAATCGGGGATTCACCTCGAGCGCCTTCACCCGGCCATCGAGGGTCATCCTGCAGTCGATATCGGCCGGACCGGACCAGTTGGTGACGACGGCGAACCTCCGGGCGAACTCTTGGAGTCGGTCGTCCCCGTAGTAGTCGAGGAGCACGCCGGCCGACCTGAACGCATGACCCTGACTGACCACGACCCTCCAGCCGGCCGTACCGATCAGGTCGCCGTCCATGGCCAGGAGGCACACGTTGACGTTCGTACCTTCGATGAGCTCCTCGGCCATCCACAACTCTGGCTTACCACCGAGATCGATCTGCGAGGAGTCGACGGCGGCCAGCAGATCTGCTCCGGAATCGAACCTCTGGATGCCCTTGCCGCCTCGCCCGAGCACGGGCTTCAGCAGGACGGGCTCTCGGAACGCTTCGAGGTCAGCGCGTAGGGTCGGTAGATCGGCGAGCGACCACGCACTGGGTACGTCGATCCCCGCCTCGATGAACAGCTGCCGGCACTGCCACTTGTCGTGAACGCGGGCGAGCATCTCGGCCGAGGGTGCCGGGGCCACCTTCGCCAGTGAGCAGAGCTCGTCTCTCACCTCGGCGACCCTGGCCAGCATCGGCTCTTGAATCGGGAGGACGACATCGATGTGGTGGTCGCTCACGTACTCCTTGACCGACCGCAGTAGCGCCGCCCCGCTCGATAGGTCCGCTTCTGTGGTCTTGGCGCGATGCAGCCGAAGCCGCCCGACCGATTCGGTGAGACAGTGGATATCGAATCGACCAGCGAGCAGTAACGAACGACCAATCCCCTCCGCCAGGCCATCGTTGGTTTCGTCGAGTAATAGAACGTTGTACACCGGCTCTACCGTCTCCCTACCCACAGGCGGATCGACAATCCTACGGCCATCGGATCGAAGCGGCGAGCCATGAGGTCGTTCTCCTCAATGACACGCGTAGAGCCGGTTCAGGTCCTGGGCGCCTGGCGGCGAAACGTCGCCAGCCGCCCTCAGAAGAACGGGCTCACGAACGCCGCGTTGGTGGCTTCCGCTCGGGGGGGCTCGTGGGCCGCCAGGCGTTCGAGCCGTCGCATCGCCCACGCCCCGGCGGCTGGGCCCGGGGCCAGCAGGAGGAACGCCCAGCCCCAACCTGCGGCGTCGCGGACGACCGGTACCAGGAAGATCGTGAACACGGTCAGCACGAAGCCGATCGCGAGCTGGAGGGTGAGCGCCGTGCCGATGTAGTCGGGCTCGGTCACCTCGGTGACGATCGTGGAGAACTGGGCGCTGTCGGCCACGACCCAGTACCCCCATACCAGGCCCACCCCGAGCACGATCGGCGTTGGGGCGTCGATCAGGAATCCGGCGACGACCGCGACCGACGCCGACCAGCGCAACGCCACGCCTGCGGCCGAGGCCCGCGTCGTCCGGTCGCTCAGCAGGCCAGCGTGGACCGAGCCCACCGCGCCGATTGCGATCACAGCGAACGCGGCGAGCCCGGCCGACCGGGCCGAACCGAACGCATCGGCGTAGAACGCAGCGATCCACGCCCACATGGCATACAGCTCCCACATGTGACCGAAGTAGCCGGCGCTGGCGAGCCGGAAACGCGGATTGGCGAGAATCGAGCGAAGTTGGTCCGGATCGAAGACGGCGGCCCGGGTGGCGAAGGGACCATCGCTGGCGAGGCGGTCGGCGACGATACCGCCGGCCACGGTGAGGGCCGAGGCCAGGAGCAGCGTCGGCTTCCAGTCGAAGCCACCGACGGCGTTGAGCAGGTGGGGCACCGCCGAGCCGACGGTGAGCGCACCGATCATCACCCCCAAGGCGAAGCCCCGACCGGTTCGGTACCAGCTCGACATCGCCTTCAGCGACGGCGGGTACACCGCAGCGAGGAACGCACCCGTGACGAAGCGGGCCGGGACCGCTGCGATGAACGAGTCGCCGAGCACGACGAGGGCGTTGGCAGCCGCTGCCCCGACCGAGCCGATCAGGAGGAGCCGTCGGGGAGGGACTCGGTCGGCGAGGTTGAGGATCGATGAAAGGCCGGCACCGGCCACGAACCCGAGCTGCACCATGATCGTCAGCCAGCTCCCCGCTGCCGCCGAGAGCCCCCAATCCACTCGGAGCTGGCCCAGCACCGCCGCCGTCGAGAACCAGGTCGACATCGCCAGCACGAGGGCGCCGGCGAGGATCATCAGCTGGCGCCGCTGTTGCACGGTGTCGACCACGCTCACGGGAACCGCTCGCAGGCCGACGGGCTTCCCCCATTGAGAGGCCGGCACGGACCGGAGCTGCGAGCCGTTTGTCGCCGATCGATGGTCGGCCCTGGTTGCACTACGAGCTGGCCCCGGTCAGCTCGACCAGGAGCTCATCGATTGCCCGGGCTCGGTGGCTGAGCTGATTCTTCTCCTCCAACGCCATCTCCGCGAACGAGCGACCGTCGCCTTCGAGAGGCACGAACACGGGGTCGTATCCGAACCCGGCGGTGCCGCGACGCTGCTGGCAGATCCAGCCGGCGACGACCCCGTCGACGACGATCTGACGGCCATCGGGCCACCGAGCGACGATCACCGTCCGGAACTCGGCCCGACGAGCGGCCGGGTCGTCGAGGTGTGCCAGATCGGCCAGCAGCCGGTCGATGTTCTCGTCGTAGGTGGCGTCGGGCCCGGCGAAGCGACCAGTCCGAACCCCTGGCCGCCCGTCGAGGGCGTCGACGAAGAGGCCAGTGTCGTCAGCCACCGCTAGCTGACCGGTGTGATCGACGACCTCTCGGGCCTTCTTCTCGGCGTTGGCCTCGAGCGTCTCGCCATCCTCGACGGTCTCGGCGAGATCGGCCGGTCGGGGCCGGACCTCGTAGCGATGGCCGAGCAGGAGCCGCAGCTCGGCGACCTTGTCAGCGTTGCCGGTGGCGAGGACGAGAGGCACCAAGTCGCCAGCCTGGGCGCCTCGGCTCACTGGCTCGGCCGGGCCGGGGGTGGGCTCGACAGCGTCTCCCGCTGTGCCTTGACGATCTCGGCGATCCCGGCCGAGGCGAGATCGAGGAGCAGGTTCAGCTGGTCGCGGGCGAACACCGCCCCTTCCGCCGTGCCCTGGACCTCGACGAACCCACCGGAGCCGGTCATCACCACGTTCATGTCGACCTCGGCCCCCGCATCCTCGACGTAGGGAAGGTCGAGCCGACATTCACCGTCGACGATCCCGACGCTGACTGCAGCACACTCGTCGGTCAAGGGATGACCGGTCAGCTCCCCGGCCTGCATCAGCCGGGTCAGCGCATCGTGCAGCGCCACGTACCCTCCACAGATCGAGGCGGTACGGGTACCGCCGTCGGCCTGGAGCACGTCGCAGTCGACGTTGATGCTCCGCTCCCCCAGCGCCTCGAGGTCGCACACGCCACGGAGGCTCCGCCCGATCAGGCGCTGGATCTCCTGATCCCTGCCCGAGATCCGTCTCCGGATGCGCTCGGGGCTCGAGCCCGGCAGCATCGAGTACTCGGCGGTCACCCAGCCCCTCCCGGTGTTGCGCATCCACCGTGGCACCTCGTCGTCGATCGAGGCGGTGCACAGCACCCTCGTCCGGCCGAAACCGACCAGGACCGACCCGTCGGCCATGTCGGTGAAGTCCCGCTGGAAGGTGACGACCCGTAGCTCGTCGTTCGATCGTCCGTCTGGTCGCATGCTCGGTTCGCTCCTTGGGTCGGTTGCTGTCGGTCGCTGATGCCTGGTTGGCCTCGGTCGAGGTGTCGGTTCGGTCGGTGTGGGGGGACTCGGGCTCAGCCGGGCGGGGTCCAGAGCTCCGCATCGACGAGCTCGGGTCCGAGTAACCGGCCTCCGAGGGCGGTGAATGCACGTATATCGCCGGATGAGACGAACTGCTGTGTTCCCGGCATCGGCGACGGGGGGTTCCGGAGGCCGTCCTCATTGAGGAGGCGGGCCAGAGCGAAGGCCGTCTCGTCGGCCGACGAGACGAGCACGACCTTCTGGCCGACGACGTCGGAGATCACCCGGGCCAGGTACGGGTAGTGGGTGCAGCCGAGGAGCAGGGCATCGACGTCGGCTGCGACGATCGGGGCCAGGAGGCGGGTGACGAGCAGCCGGGCCTCGGCCCCGAACGTCACACCTCTTTCGACAAATTCGACAAATCCTGGACAAGCACAGCACAGGAGGTCGACATCGGGAGCAAGACGGGAAAGGGCGTGTTGATACGCCCCCGATTCAACGGTTCCGACCGTTCCGATCACGGCCACTCGGCGGCTGTCGGAGACTTCGAGCAGCGCTCGCACGCCGGGCTCGATGACGCCCACGACTGGTACGTCGAGCGCACCGGCAAGATCGTCGAGCGCGGCTGCGGTCGCCGTGTTGCAGGCGACGACGAGAAGCTTGATGTCGTATCGGTCGACGAGGTGCTCGGCGATCTGGAGCGAATACGCCTTGACGTCGTCGAGCGGTCGAGGGCCGTAGGGATAGCGCGCCGTGTCGCCTAGATACACGAGATCCTCGTGCGGGAGCAGGTCGATCGTGGCTCGGGCGACGGTCAGACCGCCGAACCCGCTATCGAACATCCCGATGGGGCGCCTGGTCACCGGGCCAGGCTAGATGGCCCAGGGCCTGGGTTGATGCTCCCGATCCCTGGCGCCGCCCGGGGTGCGACCCGTACCGTGAGGTTCACATCGGATGTCGACCGCAGGGGGCGAGGCCTCCCACGCCGTCCATCCGGTCACCATCCGGGGTGGTGGTCCGCCGCCGGTCGGGGTTTGTGTGACCCGGCCGGCGGCAAGGCGCGCTGGTCGATCAGTCCAATTAGCTAAAAGAGTGCCTCCACTTGTAGGTCTTTGTCGATCAATCGATCCACAGTAACGTGGTGACAATTGCCGTAATACAACCACTCAGGGCAGCCGGCCTCCTATCCTCGCCGCGGTGAACTCGGTAGACCTGCTGGAGATCGACCACGCAGCCGAAGCGTTCGGGGTGACACCTGAGACGCTGCTCCGCCGTCTCGATGGGGGTGCGCTCCCCGAGGCGGTACGTCACAACGGGAGCTGGACTGTGCCCAGCGAGGCGCTGCCCGACATCGCCCAGCGGGAAGGTTGGCCTCTCGATTTGACGACCGACGGGGATCAGGGGCAACTGACAGCCATCCCCGAGCAACTCGACCGTTATATCAACGAGACGATGGCAGCTCACGCTGCGGTCGTGCTGGCCAAGACACAGGCGACCGCAGCCAGGGCCGAGGCCCGGGACCTAGCCAAGGAGGTCCGTCGACTCAGCGACGATCTCGACGCCGAACGGGCCGAGCGGGAGCGGATGGCCGCCGCACTGAGCGAGGCCGAGAAGTCGCAAGCGGTGCTCGAACGCGACAAGGCCGTCGCCGAGGCCAGGGCCGACGAGGTCCGCAAACAGATCGACCAGGAGCGGCTCGAGCGCTCGTTGCTCACCGCCCGGCTCAGCGAGCTCGAGGCCGACCGGGAGGACGCGCTGGTATCGATGGGTTGGTGGTCCCGGCTGCGCTACGAGCGACGTCGGCCTCCACCACCACCGCACGCGCCGTCGCTGCCGTTCCGACCCCCGGAGCCGCGTCAGAAGTAGATGACGTCGCCCAGTGCCTCAGCGGTCTCCTCGAGGTCGCCGGTGTAGGCACCTGTCGACAGATACTTCCAACCACCGTCGCACACCACGAACACGATCGTCCCGGACTCGATCCGGCTGGCCACCTTCACCGCCCCGGCCAGCGCCGCACCGCTGCTCGGCCCGGCGAAGATCCCCGTCTCGGCGACGAGCCGACGGGTCCAGGTCAGCGATTCGATCGGGCGAACGATGCGCTTGCCGTCGAGCAGGTCCAGGCCGCCCCACTTCTCGAAGACCGGCGGCACGTAGCCGTCATCCAGGCTCCGCAGGCCCTCGACCCGCTCACCGGTCGGTGGCTCGACGGCATAGACCTGGACCTCCGGCTTGTTCTCCTTGAGGAACGTGCCGACGCCCATCAGCGTGCCGCTCGTGCCGAGGCCGGCGACGAAGTGGGTGATATCCGGCACGTCGCGCAAGATCTCGGGACCGGTCGTCGACAGGTGTGCCGTCGGGTTGGCTTGGTTGCCGTATTGGTACAGGAACACCCACTCGGGATGCTCATCGGCCAGGCTCTGCGCCAGTCGCACGGCGCCGTTCGAGCCTTCGGCCCCCGGCGAGTCGATG
>JAOTYQ010000335.1 GCA_029861725.1 Acidimicrobiia bacterium
GATCGCGGCTCGGCGGCTTAGCTAGGCGTGACCATAATAGCTCTGGTTAACCATAGCAACCATGACTAAGTGAAATATCACCCGGACCGAGCAGCACGCTGGGAGATCTCAGCGCGCCGCCGAGCGGGCGTGATCGCCGAACACCCGGCCGCCGTCGGACGCCGGCTCAGCGCGACAGGAGCCGGACCGAGCGCTCCGGCTCGATCCGGCCCCGTCAGCCCCACAACGGGCATTCGGTCAACCGATCGGTCGACCGACTCGCCGTTTCCGCTGTTCTCAGTCTAGCCGCGGGGCGCCGGTCCTGGCTGGCCGAGGAACGCCGGCGGCGACGACCCACAGGTGGCCCCCGGCACGTTCTCCGGCGTTGCGATGAAGACACCGTCGTAGGCGTGGTCGGCCACGGCGTCGTCGGTCACGAACGACTCACCGATCCGCACGCCGTGCTGGGCGATCAGCACCTGGTGGACGGGGAACGCGTTGCCTACGGTCACGTCGGGGTCGAGAACCTCGAGGCCCCACGTGTCGGAGGCGAAAAGGGCGACCCGCCTGTCGGCCATGTACCGGGCTTCGGCCAGGTAAGGGCCCGGCTCCAAGGCGAGGTACCGGTCGGGATCGTCCTTCACGTGGGTCCACCCGGTGCGAAGGATCGGCACATCCCCCGGTCCGATCTTCTTCCGGATCCGCTGGCGATACATCGCATGCTCGATGTCGTCGATCGTGATCCGGTAGTTGTCATTGAGCACCGGCTCACCGTTGGAAGCCGTAAAGAAGGTGTCGGTTGCGCCGGCAGCCACCTTCATGCCAATGATGTCGAGGATGACCCCTCTGGTCACGATCGGTCCCATCGTCTCGTTGCCCAGGGCCGTGGTACCTTCCGGTGCCAGGATCCCGAGAGCATTGAACCCGTTGTAGAAGATCTCGCCGATCCCGATGTGGTTCAGCCCGTCGATCTGCGTCGCGATTTGGAAGGTGAAGTTGGCGTCGAACCGCTCTTCGAAACCGAAGACCTCGTTCGGCCCAAAGGGCGCCGTCGTTCCCTGGATCCCGCCCGCGGCCACGAAGTCGTCGGGAGCAGGCACGCCGTTGGCCAGGATGAACATGTCGTGGAGACGAGGCGGGTCCGATGGGAACGCCGGGAACCCGTTGAACATCTCCTCGCCGAGCTGGTAGGTCTTCACCCCACCGCGTCGGTTCAAGCGGCGTAACGCACTGGCCGTGCGACTCGGGGTCAGCTCATTGAACGTGCCCCGTTGATCCTCGGGGCCGTATCGGCTTGGCACCCAGGCCCCGTTCTTGGCGGCCTCGATGTCGAACATCTCGTCGTTGTAGTCGTTGCGGCCACCGCGGCGGTGGTCGGCGCCACCTCCGGCGGTCTCCTCGACGTCGTCGTGTTCTTCGGCACCGGCAACACTCGGAAGCAGCGCCTCACCCGCTGCGACGGCTGCTGCCCCTGCCGCCCCGATCTTCAACGCGTCGCGCCGAGAAAGCTGGGCGTGCCTCATCGCCATCTCAAACTTCATAGGTCGGTAATCCCCCTGGTAGGTCGGTAGTCCCCACAACTGAACCGCCCGCTGCCGGCGACCCTAGCCGTCTCCACAATCAGCAACAAGGTTCATAGGCAACAATCCACAGCTCTCCCGACCAGGAGAAACCCGACGGACCGCCACGGACTGACCGGCTACCCTCCAACCCCATGGGCGCCAATCAGCCCCTCGCCGGACGGACCGCTCTCGTGACCGGTCTGTCCCGCCGGATCGGCATCGGCTACGCCATCGTCGCTCGACTCCTCGACGACGGGGCGTCGGTGTTCGCTACCGGCTGGTCGGCCCACGACGCCGAGATGCCGTGGGGCCCCGACCCCTTCGACGCCGACGGCCACCCGTTCGTCGACGCTAGCGACGACGGCCACGACAGGTTCGCCTATGCGGAGGCCGATCTGGCCGACCCCGATGCCCCGTCCCGGCTCGTCGACGCCGCCGTCGAGCGGTTCGGCGCGATCGACATCGTGGTAGCCAATCACGCCCGTTCGTCGCACACCAACCTGGCCGAGGTGACGCCCGACGAGCTCGACGCCTGCTGGGCGGTCAACGCCCGGGCGAGCGTGCTGTTGGCTCAGGCCCTCGATAGGGCTCACGACGGCTCTCGGCCGGGCGGTCGGCTCGTGCTGTTCACCAGCGGTCAGGACTTCGGTCCGATGGACAACGAGATTGCCTATGCCATCAGCAAGGGAGCGATCCATCAGATGACGGCGTCGCTGGCCAACGCCGTGGCCGACAAGGGGATCACCGTCAACACGATCAACCCCGGCCCGGTCGACACCGGGTATGCCTCGGGCACGATGCACGCCGCCGTGGCCCAGGCGTTTCCCGCCAAGCGGTGGGGCCGACCCGACGACGTGGCCCGCCTGGTCGCCTGGCTGGTGAGCGACGAAGCGGGGTGGATCAACGGGCAGGTCATCAACTCCGAGGGGGGCTGGCGCCGCTGGGAAGTCGGCCGCCACCGGCGGGACTGACCCGACCGACGCTCGGCCTCAGCCCCGTTTGCGCTGCTTGGCCAGCCGGGCCCGCTCGCCGCCGTCGAGCACCGTCTTGCGGATCCGGACCGAGGCCGGGGTGACTTCGACGCACTCGTCGGGGGCGATGAACTCGAGGGCCTGCTCGAGCGACAGCACGACCGGCGGCGTCAGGCGCACCGTGTCGTCGGCGGCGGCCGCCCGGACGTTGGTGAGCTTCTTCTCCCGGCAGATGTTGACGTCGAGGTCCTCGGCCCGGGGGTTGATGCCGACGACCATCCCCTCATACACCGGTTCGCCGGGGGCCACCATCAGGCTGGCCCGCTCTTGGAGGGCGGTGATGGCATAGGCGGTGACCAGGCCGCGACGGTCGGCCACGATGCTGCCGGTCGTCCGGGTCCGGAGCTCGCCGGCCCAGGGTCGGTAGGCGTCGAACACGTGCGATGCCAGCCCGGTGCCCCGGGTCTCGGTGAGCAGCTCGGTACCGAACCCGATGAGGGCCCGGGCCGGGGCTGCGTAGTCGAAGCGGACCCACCCGGTCCCATGGTTGGTCAGGTCTCGTAGCTGGGCCTTGCGCTCCCCCAACAGCCGGCTCACCGCCCCGACGTGCTCCTCGGGCACGTCGATCGTGATGTGCTCGAAAGGCTCGTGCCGCTGACCGTCGATCTCCTTGGTCACGACCTGGGGCTTGCCCACGGTCAGCTCGAAGGCCTCCCGTCGCATGTTCTCCACTAGCACCGCCAGCTGCAGCTCGCCTCGGCCCTCGACGATCCAGGTGTCGGCCCGTTCCGTTGGCGCTACCCGGATCGAGACGTTGCCGACCAGCTCGGTGTCGAGGCGGGCCTTGATGAGCCGGGCGGTGACCTTGTCGCCCTCGTCACCGGCCATCGGCGAGGTGTTGGTCCCGATCGTCATTTGCAGCGTCGGCTCGTCGACGGTGATGACCGGCAGCGGGCGGGGGTCGCCGACCTCGGTGAGCGTCTCCCCGATCGTGACGTCGTCGATCCCGGCGACGGCGATGATCTCGCCCGGGCCAGCCTCGTCGACCTCGACCTGTTCGAGGTTCTCGGTCACGTACAGGGAGCCGACTTTGGCCGTGGCCACGGTGCCGTCTGCCCGGCACCAGGCCACGGTGGTGCCCCGCTTGATGTGACCGTGTCGGACCCGGCTGATGGCGATCCGGCCGAGGTAGGGCGACGCCTGAAGGTTGGTGACCCACGCCTGGAGCGGATGGTCGGGATCGTGGACCGGGGCGGGAACGGTGGAGAGGAGCAGCTCGAACAGCGGCGTGAGGTCGGCATCGTCGGCCAGCGCGGCCTCGGGGTCGAGGGCAGCTCGGCCCGCTCGGGCCACCGAGTAGACGACCGGGAAGTCGATATCGGTGGCATCGAGATCGAGGAACAGCTCATAGACCTCGTCGACGACGGCCGCCGGTCGGGCGTCGGACCGGTCGACCTTGTTGATCACCAGAATCACCGGCAGCTGGGCCGCCATCGCCTTGCGCAGCACGAACCGGGTCTGGGGCAGCGGGCCCTCGGCCGCGTCGACGAGAAGCAGCACCCCGTCGACCATGGTCAGCGCCCGCTCGACCTCGCCGCCGAAGTCAGCGTGGCCGGGGGTGTCGACGATGTTGATCTTGACACCGTTCCACCGCACGGCCGTGTTCTTGGCCAGGATCGTGATCCCCTTCTCCCGCTCGAGGTCATCGGAGTCGAGCACCCGGTCCCGGACCACCTCGTTGGCCCGGAACGCGCCCGACTGACGGAGCATGCCGTCGACGAGGGTGGTCTTGCCGTGGTCGACGTGGGCGATGATCGCGATGTTGCGGAGCTCGTCGCGCCGAGCGAGGGTCTGGCTGGTCACGGCCACTCAACGGTAGCGGCGACAACTACCAACCCCTTGGCGGCGGCACTACTCGACGTTCGCTATGGCGTCCGACATCATGAACTGGGGGCGCCGGCTGGTCCACCTTCCTGGCCCAGCTCGCCACTCAGCTCCTCGAGCTCGTTGAGCCGGGCGAAGACCAGGTCGCCGAGGCTGACGATTCCGCACATGCTGCCGTCATCGGCCACGACGGGCATGTGGCGGAAGCGTCCGGTGATCATCTTGGCCATGGTCGGCTTGATCGGGTCGTCCAACCGGCAGACCTTCACGTCCTCGGTCATCAGGTCCTCCACCCTCAACCGCAGGGTCCCCTCTTGTTCCCTGGCCAGGTGGCGGACGACATCACGCTCGGACAGGATGCCGACGATGGTTGACGTTTCGACGGCGACGACGACGGCTCCGATCCCGTTGTCGTTGAGCTGGTCGACTGCGTCGGCGATGGTCTCGCCCGGTCCCACCGTGACGACCGGCCTGGAAGAACCGCCGAGTACGTCTCGGATCAACGTTGCCTCGTCCATCTCGGGCACTCCTCTCCATCGATCAGCACCCCTGATCTCGACGGACCCGACTATGGGCGAGGTCAGCCTGGGACGCAAACCAAAGCAGGGCCGAACAGCTGGCCAGCGTCCCGTCAGCCGGCCCCGATGAGCTCCCGATGGCGGGCCCGGTCGATATTGCCGCCTGACACGACAACGCCGATCCGCTGGCCCGACAGGTCGGCCCCACCATCGCGAACGGCCCGGTTGTGCACGGCGGCCATGGCCGACGCTCCGCTGGGCTCGACGACGAGGTCGAGGTGATCGTACAAGAGGCGCATGGCGGCCACGATCTCATCGTCGGTCACGGTGACGAAGGCGGTGGCTAGCCGGCTGGTGATCGGCCAGGTCAGCTCGCCTGGGGCGGTGATCTGCTGGCCATCGGCGATCGTGACCGGCACGTCGATCGCGACCCGTCGACCGGCTCGCCGAGACCGGCGGTGGTCGTCGCCTGTCTCGGGCTCGACGCCGTAGATCTCGGCCTCGGGGCGAATCGGGTCGATCGCGGTTGCGATCCCGGCGAGGAGACCACCGCCGCCGACCGGAACGTAGATCGCGTCGAGGTCGGGAACCTCCTCGACCAGTTCGAGCCCGACCGTTCCCTGGCCGGCCATGACTGCGGGGTGATCGTACGGGGGGATCACGACCCGGCCTTCCGCTTTGGCGATGGTGCCGGCCACGGCGACCCGATCTTCGCAGTAGCGGTCGTAGCGAACGATGCGGGCCCCTTCGGCCTCGGTGGCCGCCACCTTCTGCTGTGGGGCGTCGTGGGGCATCACCACCACGGCATCGGTGCCGACCATCCGGGCCGCCTTGGCCACCGCTTGGGCGTGGTTGCCCGAGGAGTAGGTGATGACACCACGCCGCAGTTGCTCGCCGGTCAGCTGGCGGATCGCGTTGCTGGCGCCCCGGAACTTGAACGAGCCGGTCACCTGCCGGCACTCGGCCTTGAGGAACAGCTCGGCGCCGGCGCCGACGGCCACGTCCAGGGCCCGGCTGGTGAGCACGGGGGTGCGCTCCACCGTCCCGGCCAACCGGTCGGCGGCCGCCACGACATCAGCGAAGCTCAACACCGCCGCCCAGTCTGCCGACACCAGGAGCAGGAAAGCGCCGAGCCGGCCTCCGAGGAGACCGCTACACTCGCCCTACCTGGAGAGGTGACAGAGTACGGCCGATTGTGCCTCCCTGCTAAGGAGGTGTGGGTTCACGCCCACCGTGGGTTCAAATCCCACCCTCTCCGCACCGAACGGAACCCGCTTCAGGCCAGTCCTGGAGCGGGGTTTCCGCTTGCAGGGACGCTGACAGCCGATTCGGTGCCGGCAGGGGTCGACTAACGGAACCAGCGTCCATTGCACGCCATTGCACACCGGAATCAGTCGGCCGCTTGACGAGCAGCTCGGCGTCCCTTTTGCACAGCGGGCTAGCCGCTCAGAGCGCTCCAAGCATCGCCAAGAGCCCAGCACCGGCCGCCAAGCCGTAGCCATCGGAGTCAGCACCGGAGCTACTGCCATCAACCCAGCAACGCTCGCAGCCGTTGCGAGCCCAGCCCCGAGATGGCGGCCCCAGCCCAACTCTTCGGGTACGTAGTCGCATTCGTTCTTGCCCGCATCGGCTGAGCCACGATGAACGATGATCGCAATTGCGTCAGCAGCTCTGATAGCTACCTTCGGATCTGTCACATCGAACTCGTCGCGCCGAACTGCGAGCCACGAACGGCACGTCGCCCGACGGCAGGGTCCCAGCTTTTGCCGCCCACGTCGTCACCTTGCCACAGATGACAATTCTACCGACC
>JAOTYQ010000336.1 GCA_029861725.1 Acidimicrobiia bacterium
GCCGATGTCGGTCAGGCTGAACTGGGTGTAGGCGTCACGGGGGTCGCCGATGAAGGTGTAGGCGCTGACCAGGTCATCGCCGAGCAGCTCGGCCGCCCGCTGGTTGACCTCCAGTGACAGGGCCTTGGCGTCGTCGATCGTGGTGCCGGGGTCGAAGGCGTACTCGACGGCGATCTCGGTCGAGTCCTTCTGGGGCGGGAAGATGTTGAAGCCGACCCGGGGGGCGAAGACGAACAGTCCGACCCCGATCATCACCAGGCTGAGGGCGAAACCACCGAGCGCGATCGCCACGCCGGCCCGGCCCCGGGTCCCCGGGAGGGCGGCCACGGCCTGACCCAACACGTCCTCGGCTCGCGACAGGAGGCTGTGGCTGGGCGGGGCCGACAGCACGATGAAGCGGGCGGCGAACGGGATGAAGATCAGCGACAGCAGCAGCGATGTGACCAGGGCGATGATCACCGTGAGGGGGAGGATCCGGATGAAGTCGCCGAGGATGCCGCTGATGGCCAGCATCGGGGCGAACACCAGCACCGTGGTGATGGTGCCGGAGATGCTCGCCGCCCCGACCCGCTTGATGGCGTGGCCGATGATCTCGATCCGGTCGCGGCCCCCTTCCCGGAACGCATCGATCGCCTCGGTGATGACGATGGAGTCGTCAACGAACAGCCCGAGGGCCAGGATCAGGCCGAAGAGGGAGACTGTGTTGAGCGAGATGCCGACGATGTAGAGCACGCCGGCCGAGGTGGCCAGCACGGTCACGATGAAGCCGGCGGTGATGATCGAGGCCCGCCACGAGATCAGGATCAGGGCGATGATGGCCACCGCCACCAGGCCGGTCAGCACGTTCCCCTGGAGGGAGCCGATCTGCTGTCGGATCTGGGACGCGAAGTCCACCGCCACGAAGGCCTCGAAGTCGGGGGGCAGCAGATCGTCGTCGTCGATGGCGTCGAGGACGGTGTCGGTCGTGTCCCGAATCGTCAGGGCGTCGACGCCGTCGGAGGCCACCACCCCGACGGCGATCGACGGCCGGAACCGGACCTCCCCGTCGATGACGGTGGTCGACTGGTTGAAGCCGGTCTCGTCAGCCACCTCCTGGCCGGTCCGGGGATCGACCCCCCGACTGATCAGCTCGACCACCTCGGCCTCGTCGATCTCGGCGACGCCGTCGAAGGCCGGCAGGGCGGCCTGGGCCGCCTCCTCGAGCTGCTCGGCGGTGGCGTCGGGAGGACCGAACACGCCGACCAGCAGATCGAACCGGTTGAGGAAGCGGGCGGCATCGATCACCTGGACGTCGTAGTCCGCCTCGGGTGGGAGGTCGAGGGCGGTGAGCTCCTCGACCAGCAGGTCGGCCCCGAACCGGGAGCTGTAGGCTTCGTCGAGCTCGGCGATGACCACGAACGAGTTGTCCCTGGCGTTGGTGGTGACGGTGTCGATCTCCGGTCGCTCGGCCAGGGCCCGGGCGATGGGCTGGGCCACCTCGGCGTCGACCTGCTCCCGATCGTCGACGAAGTACCCGCCGGAGGCGACCGACACCGGGATCTCGACCGACGGGAAGCCCTCCCGGGGCAACAAGCCGAGATAGGCCACCAGCCCGAAGCCGACCAGGAGCAGCCACAACGGCAGCGTGATCAGGGTGTTGGCCGCAAAGAACTGGACGGTTCGCCGTAGCACGGTCGCTCCTCGTGGATGCTGTGGCGGACGGGGATGGGCCGGCGGGATTTCGCCCCGAGCGCAGGAGACGACGGCCGAGATCACTCTATGGGCCCCGCCGGCCGGGATGTCCCATCGGGTGACCACGATCACCACGGGACCGGGGACGAGTGGTTGGCGAATGGCCCCGGTCGGCGGCCGTCCGTAGGCTCGCAGGCATGGTCAGCGTCGATGAGGTTCGTGACGAGGCCCGCACCTGGCTCGAGGAGCACTGGGATCCCGAGAGCTCCCTGGTCGAGTGGCGCAACATGCTGGCCGACACCGGGTGGGGCACCCCGTCGTGGCCGGTCGAGTGGCACGGACGCGGCCTGCCCCCCTCGATGGACCCCGTGGTCGCCGCCGAGTTCGCCGCAGTCGGCGCGGTCGGCGTCGCCGCTGGGGTCAGCATGTACCTCGTGGCTCCGACGCTGCTGGCCCACGGCAGCGATGACGTCAAGCGGCGGTTCCTACGGCCGATCCTGACCGGCGAGCACAAGTGGTGTCAGCTGTTCTCCGAGCCCGGCCACGGGTCTGACCTGGCCGGCCTCACCACCCGAGCCGACCGGGACGGTGACGAGTGGATCGTCAGCGGCCAGAAAGTGTGGAACTCGGGGGCCCACAAGGCCCATTACGGCATCCTCATGGCCCGCACCGACTGGGACGTGCCGAAGCACCGTGGCATCTCCTACTTCGCCTTCCCGATGGAGCAGCCCGAGGTCGAGGTCCGCCCGCTGCGGCAGATGAACGGGCACGCCTCGTTCAACGAGGTCTTCTTCAACGACGCCCGGGTGCCCCACGAGAACATGGTGGGCGCCCCTGGCGAGGGCTGGCGGGTGGCGACAACGACGCTCATGCACGAGCGGTCGGCCGTCGCCACCCGGCGACCGCGGTTCCCCACCGATGGGGGACCTCTTGTCGAGGCGGCCCGAGCTGAGGCCAACGAGTACTTCGCGACCTACAAGTGGTATCCACAGCGGGCCGGTCGGGCCAATCTGGTCAAGCCCGAAGCCGAGCGGACCGGAACCGACGGCGACCCCCTCATCCGCCAGCAGATCTCCGATCTCGAAGCGGTCCGCAAGGCCGCCGACTGGACCTCCCGCCGGGCCCGTGACGCCAGGGCCGCCGGCAAGGAGCCCGGACCGGAGGGCTCCTTGGCCAAGCTGAACATGAGCGTCATCGCCCGGAAGTGCAACGTCACCCACACCAGCATCCAGGGAGCTCACGGCATGCTCACCGGCCCCGACACCGCGGCCGGGGGCATGGTGGCCGAGGTTCTCGTCTCGACCCCCGCGATGTCGATCGCCGGCGGGACCGACGAGATCCAGCACAACATCATCGGCGAGCGGGTGCTCGGCCTGCCCAAGGAGCCAGACGACAGCCGCGACCTCCCCTACCGCGACGTGAAGCGGAGTTGACCGCGACCCGCCGATCAGAGGATCACGAGCTCAGGAACGGCAGGAGGAGGGCGGCGACGGCGTCGGGTCGGTCCCATTCGAGGAGATGACCGGCACCGTCGACCAGCCGGTGATCGCCCCAGCTGGCGGCGGTCGGGGCGGGGATGATCTGGTCGTCGGTCCCCCACAGGACCAGGCGGGGGCAGCGGATGCGGTGCAGTCGGCCTTCGAGGCCCTGGTCGCCGACCGGCCAGATCAGGCTGGCCGCTGCGATATCGGTCAGATAGCGGGCAACCGGCGCCTCGCTCTCGCCCTTGGCGGCGAAGCGGTGATGGAACGCCTCGGGCACGGCCTCGGCGAACAGGGGCTCGAGCCGCTTGGCGGTGGGCACCGAGTACGGGTCGAGGCCCGGGTGGTCGGGGTCGAAGATACCGAACGGGGCCAGCAGCGCCAGTCGGGTGACGAGCTCGGGCCGGAACACGGCGAGGTCGGCGGCCAGCATGCCGCCGACCGATGCTCCCACCACCGGGCACGGCCCGACCCCGGTGGCGTCGACCGCGTCCCACAGGGCGGTGAGCCACCCGAGGTAGTCGTCGGGGCAGTCGAAGCCCGCCTCACCGTCGAAGCCGGGTAGCAGCGGCCGCACGACCGTCCAGCCCTCGGCCTCCAGCGCAGCCAGCGCCGGTGATGAGCCCGGGTCGCCGGCGAGCCCCGGTAAATAGACGAGGGTCCGGTCGCCGGTGGGGGAGGCCGTCGGCTCAGTCGACATTGACTCAGTCGACATTGGCCGGCCACCAGTGATCGGTGTAGCCCGACCACACCTGGCGCAGCTCGGGCAGCACCTTCTGCCCGAACAGCTCGGTGTTGCGGCGGGCCAACTCGTCGTCCATGTTGCCGAAGTGGAGCAGGGTCATCAGGTGGCCGACGTGGAGGGTCTTGGCCACGTCGGCCAGCGTCTCCCGCACGGTGCTTGGGCTGCCGATGATGACGTAGCCCCGCTCCAGCATCTCGTCCCAGGTCGGACCCCCTCGGGCCTGGGTGGTCATGGCTGCGGAGCGGACCGACGACGTCAGCTTGCGGCGGTACGACGCCTCGCTGCTGTATCCCGGCGGGTCGACGAAGCCGGGGAAGAAGTGCAGTGAGCGTTGGAAGAAGTACTCGGCCGGTTCCCGGTAGAGCCGGTAGGCCTCGGCGTCGGAGTCGGCCACCCCGACGAACTGGAGGAAGCCGGCTCGGTACGGGTTGTCGTCCTTGCCCGCCTTCTCGACCGTGGCCCAGAAGCCGTCCATCGACTCCTTACCGACGAGGTGGCCGTAGTAGGAGAGCGCGGCGTAGACGAAGTCGCGTTCGGCGCACAGGTCCCAGGTCTCCACCGACCCGCCGCCCGGGATCCACACCGGGGGATGGGGCTGCTGCATCGGGCGGGGCCAGATGTTCACCCACCGTTGCTTGGTGAACCGTCCGTTGAAGGCGAACGGTTCGGGGGTGGTCCAGGCCTGCAGCACGAGGTCGATGCCCTCGTAGTACTTGGCCCGCAGCGTTCCGGGGTTGGTGCCATAGGCGTAGGCCGTGTCCATGGCCGTGCCGACCGGGAAGCCCGCCACCAGCCTGCCCTTCGACAGCAGGTCGAGCATCGCCATCTCCTCGGCCACCCGGGTCGGTGGGTTGTACAAGGCGACGCTGTTCCCGAGCACCACCACCGCAGCCCGTGACGTGCGGTTGGCCAAGATCGACGCCATCAGGTTCGGGCTTGGCATCAGCCCATAGCCGTTGCTGTGGTGCTCGTTGACGCACAGCCCGTCGAAGCCGCACTCCTCGGCGAAGACCAGCTGATCGAGATAGGCGTCGTAGGAGGCGGCCACGACCTCGGGATCGAGCAGCCCGGAGTCGAGGTCGACCCACACCGATCGGTGCTTGTCGCGGAAGTCGTCCGGGAGGTCCGGGTACGGCATCAGGTGGAACCACAGCACTCTCATGGCGCGAGCCTATGTGAGGCGGAGCTGGCCCTGTCCAGCTCCGGCGGCGTCTCCGGCGACGGTTGGGTCGCGTCGGGTCGTGACCTACGCCCCGATGTAGCGGAACGCAGCCCAGGTGGCGGAGCCCGGCGGTTGCGACCCGTCACGGCTGCTCGTTGTGGCTGCGCCGTTGGACGGGGCGAGCAGGGCGCGCTGGTGGATGAAGGCGGCCCGCTCGGCTGGGGCGAGATCCCGCAGCCAGATTTGGGCCGCGGCCGTGGCGGCGGCCACCGAGTAGCCCTTCAGTCGATGCAACTCGTAGAGCTTCACCATGAAGCAGGCCGCGTCGAGGTCGCTCACCGCCCACGACGGAACGACGACGGCTCGTGCCCCTCGTCGCAGCAGCGACGTCGAGAGACCGTCGACCTCATCGGGCAGGTAGAGCACGTCGTGCAGACCGGACCAGCACGCCGACGACGTGACGAGCTCCAGCGACCCGAGATCCTCGGCGAGGAGGTCAGCGAAGGGGAGGAAGGTACCGCCGGCGCAATACAGGCCAGACGCCTGGGGGTCACCGGTGTTGCTGAACACGCCGTGGGTGGCGATGTGGAGATGGGTCGCCGTCGATGCCTTCTCTCGTAGCCGCTCCGGGGTGGCGTCGCGACCGGTGATGAGCTCGACGTCGTCGAAGGGGAGGCCAGCGATCCATCTCGCTTCCTGCTCGGCGGCGAGCAGCGACGGGTGATCGTCGAACTCGTTGATGCCGACCGCAACGAGCCGGCTCACCGGCCGTCGCCTCGATCGAGCGGCCGCGGCATGCATGGCCGCCGACGGCGCATGGACGAGCTCTCTGGGGCTGGCTGCGCCAGGCGGTCGTTCCAGCCACAGCGCCTGCAGGGGTACGATCCCGAGTCGTCCGCACGAGACGATCACAACTCCGTCGTCGTCGCCCAGCGCCGCGGTCACCGGTGCGAGACGTTCGGCGAGCTCGACGAGCACGTCGTCGGGGGACGACACGAACGGGTCCGGCGCCGGTTGGGCCTGGGCAAGGCGGCCCCTGGTATGCCCGCCGCGGCCGTGCCCTAGCACGGGCGCAGCGATGAGCCGCCGCAGGTCGGCGGATCGGAGCTGGTCGGCGACGACCGTCGTCGCTGCGATGCCTCCCGCCGCCTCGTCGTTCCGCAGCACGACGCCCACCGAGCCGTCGTCGGTCGGCACGACGTATACGAGGGTGCCAGCCGCCGTCACCGCCTCTCGGAGGTCGGCGGCGCCGAGTGGGTCACCGCCGAGAAAGGACTCCGGCCGGTTGGCGACAACTGGCCGATCGGAGGTCAACCGAGCCCGGCTCTGTTCGACCACGGCCGCAGCCGCGAGCGGCGACCCCGCCCGGGCCAGGGCGTGGGCGGCCGAGAGGTGGGCGCTGCTGGCATCGGCCAACTCCTTACGCGGATCGCTGGCCACGGCGGCCAACGTCTCGGCCGCTTCGGCCGCCAGCAGGTACGCCTCGGCCGCCGCCGACCAATCCTCGAGCTGAGCCAACGCCGCGCCGAGCGTGTTGGCTGCCCGCCGGCGATGGGCCGGCACCTCGTCGAGGTCGAATCGCTCCAGCGCCCGGGCGGCGGCGATGGCCGCTGCTTCGAGCGCGCCGCGGTCGGCGCCTCGGCCGACATCGCCGG
>JAOTYQ010000337.1 GCA_029861725.1 Acidimicrobiia bacterium
CTGACCGCGGTGCTCAACGGGATCAAGGCGGCCGCCGAAGCCTGAGACACTCCGGGGCCGACGACCGCCGTCGCCACCGGCCTGGCACGGTCGCCCATCGGCTGCCCTGAGCGGGGCGGGCACGGTCCTGCTGGGCGCCGTCGGGCTATCGTTGCCCATGGCCGGATTGCGGGAGCTCGCTGCATCGCTGCTCGATCGCCGCCGGATCGTCGTGTTGATCGTTCTCGTCGGCTGGGCGGTCGTGATCGGAGCCGGCGCCGGCGCCGACCCCGATGGGACGAGCTGGCTCGGCATCCCGGCGCTCGCCGACCTGCTCGTCGTCGTGGTCGGGTTGCTGTCGGTGATCGGCTTCCTGTTCCTGATCGCGATGTTGCTGTCGATGCGGCGAGGCGAGACCGAGCTCCCGGCCCGCCCTCCCCGCTGGCGGTCCCTGGTCGTGATCGCGGTCCTGCTGATCATTGCCATGCGGTTGCCGCGCCCCGAAGAGGCGACCGGCAGGGTGGAGCAACCAGATCCGACCGCCCAGGAGGCGGCCGGCCCGGCGGTCCGGGCCGTGGTGGTCGGAACGAACGAGATTCTGGCACTGCTCGTCGTCGCTGTCCTCGCAATCGGCACCGTCATCTGGACTCGGCGGCGGCTGGCTGCTCTGAGTCCCGACGGCGACGCGTCGCTGGCCACGGCGCTGCAGCCGATCATCGAACGGGCGAGCCGCCGACTCGAACAGCAGGGCGACGACCCCCGCTCGGCCGTGATCGCCGCCTACGCATCGCTGGAGGACTCGCTGACCGAGCTTGGCCGGGGTCGCCGCCGGGCCGAGACGCCGTCGGAGCACGTCGAGCGGGTGCTGTCCGGTCTGATGATCGACCGTGCACCGGTCGTTGCCCTGGCCGAGCTGTACGAGGTGGCGCGGTTCTCCGACCATTCGATCACCGACACCGACCGGCAGCGGGCCGCGACGGCGCTGCACGCGGTGCGAGACGACCTCCGGGCGGTCGCCCCCGGACCTACCGAAGATCCGGAGAAGGTGCGGTGACCCGGCGACGCCTCATCACGGGATTCGCCGGCGCCATGGTGCTCGGCATCCTCGTCGGCTTGCTGGCCGGCGAGCCGCGACAAGTCTCGGTCGAGCTGTGGATCGTGGCCGCCACCGCGTGGTTGACCTGGATCCTGCTCGGTGAGCTCACGTCGTCGTCGCCGGTCCGGTCCGACCGGTTCGGCGGCCTGGGGTTTCGCCGCCGTCAGCCCGAGCTCGACACCCGGCCCCGATCGCTGGCCTCCCTCGAAGGGCTGCTGGCCAACGCCGTCCACAGCCCTCGGGCGGCGACGATCCGGCTCCGGCCCCGGCTGGAGGAGGTGACGACGCAGCTGCTCCGCACGAGGCACGGGATCGACGTCGCTACCGATCGGCAACGGGCGAACGCGGTGCTCGCCGACGTCGCCTGGATCGTCGATCCCGACGCCGAGCTGCCGCGCTCGCCGACCCCCGCCGAGATCGAGTGCTTGCTGGTCCGGGCCATGGCCGACGAGAGAGAGTCATGACCGAGGAGGTCCCGAGCTCGCCGGTGGAGCCTCTTGCCGTGGCGGACGGCGCTGAGCTGTGTCACCGGATCGTCGACCGGCTGGAGACGGTCGTGGTCGGCAAGCGGCCGGCGTTGGAGCTGGTGCTGAGTGGCCTCCTCGCCGGTGGTCACGTGCTGCTCGAGGACCTGCCCGGGCTCGGGAAGACGCTCGTCGCCCGGTCGCTCGCTCAGGTGATGGGGCTCACCGTCGGGCGGATCCAGTTCACCCCCGATCTGATGCCGGCCGATGTCACCGGGTCGTTGCTGTACGACCAGCGGCGCCAGGACTTCGAGTTCCGGCCTGGGCCAATCTTCAACAACGTGGTCCTCGGTGACGAGATCAACCGGGCGCCACCCAAGACCCAGGCTGCGCTGCTGGAGGCCATGCAGGAGCGGCAGGTCACCGTCGATGGCGTCTCGCATCGACTGCCCGATCCGTTCGTGGTGCTCGCCACCCAGAACCCCGTCGAGTTCGAAGGCACCTATCCGCTGCCGGAGGCCCAGGTCGACCGGTTCATGCTGCGGACTTCGCTTGGCTACCCGAGCGAGGACGACGAAGCCGAGATCATCCGGCGCCGGCTCCGGCGGGGAACCGACGAGATCGTGCTCGAACCGGTGGTGGGGCCGGAGGAGGTGCGCCTCCTCCAGGCCTGCCTGGAAACGGTGACGGTGGCCGAAGGGGTGATCGCCTACGCCGTGGCGATCGTGCGGGCGACCCGGGCCAGCGCCCAGGTCCAAGCCGGGGCCAGCCCCCGGGGCGTCGACTCGCTCGTGAAGCTCGCTCGGGCCCGGGCGCTACTGGCCCGGCGGGACTACGTGCTCCCCGACGATCTGAAGGCGTTGGCGGAGCCGGCGCTGGCCCATCGGCTCGTGCTCCGACCGGAGCTGTGGGTCCGGGGGATCGACGGCACTGCCGTGGTGTCGGCCTGCCTCGACGACGTGCCGACACCGCCCACGGTGCCCGAGGGTCCCGTTGCACCGACCGCGGCTGTCGACGCGGCACTCGAAGCGACCGGCGGCGAGCGGAGCAGCCGGGGGTGAGGCGGCGCTCGACCGTTCGGCTGCCGACCGCCGTGGTGGTCATCGTGGTCGGCGCCCTCGTCGCCGCCATGCTCGGCCGGCCCGAAGCGGCGCTGTTCACCGCGCCGTGGGTCGCGGTCGTCGTGCTCGGACTCGCGGGCATGAGCCGGCAGCCGGCCAGGGCTCGGGTCGACCTGGTGGCCGACCGGATCGTGGTCGGAGACGACGTGGATCTCCGAGCGACCATCGAGGTCGAGACCCCCGGCTGGGTCGAGCTGCGTCCCAGGCCGGAGGCCACCATCTGGGGCGATGAGCGCCCTGCGAACGAGCGCCCCAGCGTGGCCGTGGCCGACGCGGTGACCGGCCAGGGCCCGAGGAGGCTGACGTACTCGTTGCCGTCGCCGATCTGGGGCACCCACGACGTGGGTCGGCTGGAGGTCACCGTTCACGAGCCGTACGGCTTGTTCGAGCGGTCGGGCCTGGTCGACGAGCCTCGCCGCCTTCGGGTCCATCCCCGGCCGGTTGACCTGCACCGCTTGCTGGCACCATGGTTGGTTCGCCGCCAGACCGGAGTCCACGAGTCGACTGCAGTCGACCGGGGCGTCGAGTTCGCCGACATCCGGCCGTTCGAATCCGGCGATTCCCTCCGCGACATCAACTGGCGAGCGAGCGCCCGCTCGCCGCGATTGCTCGTCTCGCAGCGGCACCCCGAGCGCTCCACCGACGTGATCCTGCTGCTCGACTCGTTCGTCGAGTCCGGTCACGACGTGCAGACCGTCGTCGGTCTCGCGATCGAGGCCGCGGTCGCGCTGGCCGAGAGCCATCTGTCGCTCACCGATCGGGTGGGGTTGGTCGAGCTGGGGGGCGTGGTTCGATGGGTTGCGCCGGGTACCGGGCGCCTGCAGCTCCAACGGCTCACCGACGCGCTGCTCGGCACCAGGCTCTACGCCAACGCCACCGACCGGGACCTCGCCGTGATCCCGCCGCGGTCACTCCCGCCCCGTTCGTTCGTGGTGGCCCTCAGCCCGTTGCTCGACGAGCGGTTCGTCGCCGCGTTGTACGACCTGCGGGGCGGCGGGCACGACGTGGCGGTCATCGAGTGCCGCTACGACCCGCCAGACCCCTCGCCGGACTCGGCATCGCCCGACATCGCCGCCGCCGCCGTCCGCTTGTTCGAGGCCGAGCGGGCCGTGGTGCGCGACTCACTGGCGGAGCGGGGTATCGCCGTCGGGCGGTGGCGACGAGACGAGCACCTGGATGCCGTGCTCGCCGAGATAACCGCGTTCCGGCGGCGGGTGCGGGGATCGGTGCGGTGAGCAGCCCTGTCGATGGCCGGTTGCGCCAGTCGGCGCCGGTCCGTCTTACCATGCCTGTCGCCGCGCTTGCGGCCGCAGCATTGGTCGTGGTGATCGTCGGCCGGTCTGCGGAGACCTATCCGTCGTTGGCGATACGGGTCGAGTTGGTGGCGGTATTCCTCCTCGCGCTCGGCATCGCCGTCCGGTCGGAGCGGGCGGTGGCGGTGGCGACCGCCCCGGCGATGGGCGGGCTGATCGTCGCTACGGTTGGGAGCGACGGCATCGCCTGGGGGGCGTCGCTGCTCGTCGGTTGCCTCTGGTACGTGGCGGTCGAGGCGGGCCTGGCATCGATCGAGTGGGGCGGCGGCCTTCGTATCACGCCCGCCGTGCTGCAGCGGCGACTGCAGGAGGTGGCCGTCGTCGTGGCCGCCGCCGCCGCGGTTGGCCTCATCGGCTTGCTCGTGGCCTCAGCTGCGCCCGAGCGATCGCTGCTGGTGCGGATCCTGCTCCTGGCTTCGGTGCTGGCCGGCCTCGCCGCTGCGGCCCGCCACCTCCTCGCGGCTGATCCTCCTGACAGGACCAACCCCTGAAATTGCGTGAGTTGACCGCATCAGATGCGGTCAACTCACGCAACTTGGCGGCTCGGGGTCAGGGAACGACGACCGCTGCGCCGCTCACCCGACCGGCGGACAGGTCGGCCAGCGCCTGGTTGACGGCGGTCAGCTCGTAGCGCTGATGATGGGTGACGAGCGGGATCTCCACGGCGAGGTCGAGAAGTTCGATGGCGTCTTGGCGGGTCACGTTGGCGACGCTGCGGATGCTGCGCTCGTGCCACAGGAGGGAGTAGTCGAACGCCGGTATCTCATCGAGGTGGATGGCGTTGACGACGACCGACCCACCCCGATCGACGGCCCGCAGTGCCGCCACGACGACCGAGCCGGCGGGGGCGAAGGTGATGGCTGCGTCGAGCGGGCGGGGCGGGAGGTCGTCATAGCCCCCGACCGAGGAGGCACCGAGCTCGCTCGCTCGTCGCCGCTCGGCCGGGCTCCTGGTTGCGACGTGCACCTCCAGTCCGAGGTGGACGGCGAGCTGGATCACGATCGTGGCCGAGGCGCCGAAGCCGTAGAGCCCGAGCCGGTCACCGGTGGACAGGCCGGTGAGTCGGAGCGCCCGGTGGCCGATCACCCCACCGCACAGCAGCGGAGCGAGATCGACGTCGTCACCCCCTTCCGGGAGCGCGACGACGAAGCGGCCGTCGGCCACGACCTGGTCGGCGAACCCGCCATCCCTATCCCAGCCGGTGAAGGCGGCCTCGAGGCACAGGTTCTCCCGCCCCGACCGGCAGAACGTGCAGGTTCCACAGGCCGTAGCCAGCCACGTGACCCCGACCCGGGCGCCAACCTGGTGCCCAGCGCCGGGACCGGCCGCGAGCACCGTGCCGACGATCTGATGGCCGGGGACGATCGGCCGGACCCGGAGCTCCAGATCGCCTTCGGCGAGCTGAAGGTCGGTGCGGCACACGCCGCAAGCCCCGACCTCGATCACGACGTCATCGGGGCCTGGTGCCGGCGGTTTCCGATCGACGATCCGTAACGGCTGCTCGTCGGCCGGCCCAGGCCGGTCGAGCTGGGCCGCACGTACGGTCTGTCCCACGAGCCGACCTTAGTGGGTACTACAGCGACCTCGGCCTCGGTGAGGCGGGACCGTTCGCCCGATCCCGGCGGTGAGCGGTGCCAGCTAGCGGGATCTGATCATCGTGGCGATGACGTCGGCCGACAGCCGGGCGCCCCGTTCGACGTCGATCCCGATCACGTCGATGAACTCGAACATCGCCGTCGACGAGGCCACCAGGAGGGCGATGTCGACCAAGTCGTCGCGATCGGCGGTGTCGAGGTCGGGCCGGGCGGTTTCGACCAGAGCCCGGGTCACCGCCCGATGGCGAGGGATACGGGTGCGGCGTACCGCGTCACCGGCCGGACCTTGGTGCTGAGCCCGCAGCAGTGCCTCGACCGCCAGGAGGTTGCGCCACGCCGCGACCATCCAGTCGCCCAGGTCGTCGAGGGACTTGGGTGGCGGCAGGGCGTCGACCTGGTCGGCGACCGTCGCGAGCTCGTCGACCAGGTCCTGGCGGCGAGGGAAGTGCCGGTAGAGGGTGCGCAGTGCCACGCCGGACCGGTCCGCCACCTCCGGCATGGTGAAGTCGACGGCCCCTCGCTCGGCGACCAGCTGCACCGCAGCGTCGACGATCCGTTGCCGCCCCCGCTGCCGGTTCTCCTCCCGCAGTGAGGTTGGGCCGTCGTCGGCCGTAACGTCGTTCATCGCCTGCCAGTATGCCCGTTCAGGTGACGGTTGGCACGCTTCTGCCATATTGACATGAGCATGCCATTTTCTGTACCATGACCGCATGAGGAGCCAACTCGAAGTCGACGTCACCACGATGATCGCCCGACCGGAGCGGGTCGTCCGATCCCAGTTCGGTGACGTTGCCCACCACCAGCGGACGGCTGTGCATCGGGGAGTTGCGTTCGAAGTGCTCGACGACGACGGCACCACGTGCTGGTACCGGCAGACGTCGCGCCTCGGTCCGCTCCCGGTCCATCAGGAGATGCGACTCGTCCGCTCGGTCGACGGTCCCCTGATCAATACGGTCGCTGCCGGGCCTCTCACGGGAGCGACGCTGACCTTCATCGTCGACCAGGACGGCCCCGAGCGTTCGGTGGTCACCGCCCTGCTGCGAGCTGAGCTGCGGGGCCTCCAGGCCATTGCCGCCCCGGCGGTGCGGGCCAACGCCCGGCGAGGGCTCGTTCGCGCGCTCG
>JAOTYQ010000338.1 GCA_029861725.1 Acidimicrobiia bacterium
ATGCGAGGTCGAGGAGCAGTCGTAGGGGTCGGCGAGATCAAGCCGTCGCGGACGACCCAGGGGGAGACGACCTTGTCGCTGATGGCCAAGTCCGGCCTCGCCGCCATCGAGGACTCCGGGCTCGACTTCGCCGACGTCGATGGCGTCCTCGTCCACCCGATCGGTGGCGTGTCGATGCTCACCCCCTCGACCGTGCTGGAGTTCATGGGCATGGAGGCCAACTTCGCCGAGGTCGTCGACCTGGGCGGGGCCAGCGGGGCCGGCATGATCTGGCGAGCCGTTGCCGCCATCGAAGCGGGTATGTGCCGAGCCTGCGTGTGCATCACCGGGGCGTCACGGCGCAAGCGGACGCCACGGCCGCCGAACGGTGGCGGCGCCAGCCAATCGAAAAAGGCGTCGACCGGGTGGAACATCCCCGACAGGTCACCCTTCGCCGAGTTCGAGGTGCCCTACGGCAACATCGGCGCCAACGTCGGCTACGCGATGATCGCCAACCGCTACCTGCACGAGTACGACGCGACCGCTGAACAGCTGGCGAAGGTCGCGGTCCATCAGCGAGACAACGCCTGCCACAACCCCGACGCCATCTTCTACGGCCAGCCGATCACGATCGAGGACGTGCTCGACTCGCCGATGGTGGCCGATCCGCTCCACCTTCTGGAGATCGTCATGCCGGCCGGAGGGGCGGCAGCGCTCGTGGTCGTCGGTCCCGACCTCGCAGCCAAGCTCCCGAACCCGCCGGCCTGGCTGCTCGGCGCCGGCGAGCAGGTCACCCACAAGAGCGTCACCTACGCCCCGAGCCTCACCGACACCGCGATCCAGGCGTCGGCTCGGCGGGCATTCGAGCAGGCACGGGTCGGTCCCGAGCAGATCGGCCTCGCATCGGTGTACGACTGCTACACGATCACCGTGCTCCTCACCCTCGAAGACAGCGGCTTCTGTCCCAAGGGCACCGGCGGGCGCTTCATCGAGGAGCACGACCTCCGGTGGAACGGTGACTTCCCGGTCAACACCCACGGCGGGCAGCTGTCGTTCGGCCAACCGGGCATCGCGGGCGGCATGAGCCACGTGACCGAGGCGGTGCGTCAGATCCAGGGACGGGCCGGTGACCGCCAGATCCCCGATCTCGACCTGGCGTTCGTGAACGGCAACGGTGGCATCCTCTCCGAGCAGGTGAGCCTCGTCCTGGGGGCAGAGCGTTGAGGGCCGGAGCGGACAGGGCGGAGCAGCGATGAGCGACGCCGTCTCCCGGCCCCTCCCCCGTCCGAGCGAGCACTCGCGCGAGTTCTGGGCCGCCACCGCCGAGGGCCGCTTCGTGCTGCAGACGTGCCGGTCCTGCACCGAGACGATCTTCTACCCCAGGGTCAACTGCCCGTCGTGTGGGTCGACCGAGCTGACCAGCACCGACGCCTCCGGGCGAGGCATCGTGCACACCTACACGATCGCCCGCCGCCCCACCCACCGGGCGTTCGCCGACGCCGGGCCGTACGTCATCGCCATCGTCGAGCTGGCCGAAGGCCCCCACGTCACGACCAATATCGTCGACTGCGAACCCGACGACGTCTCGGTCGGCATGCCCGTCGAGCTGACGTTCGCCGACGAAGTCGACGGGATCGCCCTCCCGCTGTTCCGCCCCAGCTCATCGCCTCCGTGAACACCTTGAGACCCTCGACCGCTCTCGTCATCGCCCACGAGCAGGACTGCGGGGGGTGCGAGATCGAGACCCGCCTCATCGAACGAGGGGTGACGGTCGAGACCCACATCGTCACGCCCGACGTCGCCCGCCCGAACGACGCGACCGAGTTTCCCGACCTGAGCGACTACGACCTCGTGCTGCCGATGGGCTCCATCCGATCACTGACGAACAAGGCGGCGATCGACTCGTGGATACACCGTGAGCTCGACCTGCTGCGAGAGGCACACGGAGTCGGCACACCGATCCTCGGTATCTGCTTCGGCGGCCAGCTCCTGGCCGAAGCGCTCGGGGGGACGGTCGAGACGGCGCCGGAGCCAGAGGTCGGCTGGTACGAGATCGAGCCCGCTCCCGGCACTGGCAACCCGTTGGGCCCCGGACCGTGGATGGAATGGCACCACGACCGGTTCGAGCCACCGCCAGGCGCCGAGGCCTTGGCCGTGACCGACGGTGCAGTCCAGCTCTTCCGGGTCGGCACGACCGTCGGCACCCAGTTCCACCCGGAGGTCAACCTCGCCCAGGTGAAGCTGTGGCTCGACGGCGCCGACGACTCCTACCTCGCGGGCCTGGGGGTCACCCGCGAGCAGCTCGTGGCCGATTCCACCGCCAACGAAGCGGCCAACATCGAGCAGTGCCACCGCCTCGTCGATTGGTACCTCGACGACATCGTCTCGCCGGCCAGGAGGGCCTAGCCCGGCGGGCCGGTGCCTCGCTCAGTCGTCGTCGGTCTCTGGATCCCCGTCCTTGTCGAGCACGAGCGAGGCCGAGTTCAGGCAGTAGCGATCACCGGTGGGCTGCGGACCGTCGGGGAAGACGTGCCCGAGATGGGCGCCACAGGTGGCGCACGTGCTCTCGATGCGGACCATGCCGAAGCTCCGATCCTCGTGGTTCTCGATCTTCTCGGGATCGATCGGGGCGAAGAAGCTCGGCCAGCCGGTGCCCGAGTCGTACTTGGTGGTCGATTCGAAGAGCGCTTCGTCGCAGACGACGCAGCGGTAGACGCCGTCTTCCTTGGTGTCGTGGTAGATCCCGGTGAACGCCCGTTCCGTGCCGGCTTTCTGGGTGACCTCGTACTGCTCGGGAGTCAGGCGCTCCCGCAGCTCCTCTTCGGTGAACGTCTTCTTGGCCATAGCCGACGGCTCTCCTTGCGGCTGGTTGTTCTGACGGATTCGCACACGCCTTGCGTCCTCGACGACGTTGAAGAGGATCGCGCTCAGGAGAATCAGTGTAGGTCAGGCACTGACCGACGCTCCGACCCGCCAACACCGGGCGATGGCTTCGTCGCCCGCAGGGCACCTGCGATATGAATAGGGCATGACTGCGACCGACACGACGACCACGCCGACCGAGACCGAAGAGGCGTTCCGGGCTCGGTGCCAGGCGTTCCTGGTCGAGCACGCCACCGGCCTCACGTTCGAGCTGCCCGACCCTCGGGGGGCCAACGAGCTCGCAGCCGCCAAGGTGTTCCAGCAGAAGGTCGCGGCCGCCGGGCTCGCCGGTGTCACGTACCCGAAGCAGTACGGCGGGCAAGGACTGCCGAAGAGCTACGACCGTATCTGGCGGGAGGAGTACGCCGAGCACCACGACATGACCGGGCAGCTCACGATCAGCCACGGCATGTGCGTGCCGATGCTGGCCGAGTACGGGACCGACGAGCAGAAGGCCACCTACCTGGCCGATGCGATCGCAGGCCGCACGGTGTGGTGCCAGATGTTCTCCGAGCCAGGGGCAGGATCCGACGTCGCCAGCCTGCAGACCCGGGCCGTGCTCGACGGCGACGAGTGGACCCTCAACGGCCAGAAGGTGTGGACCACGCTGGCCCACGTTTCGGACTACGGCATCATCGTGGCCCGCACCGATCCGGACGTTCCCAAGCACGCAGGGATCTCGATGTTCATCGTCGACATGAGCGCCCCAGGCGTGGACATCCGAGCGATCAACCAGATCGACGGCGGCCAGCACTTCAACGAGATCTTCTTCACCGACGTACGGCTACCGAGAGACGCCCTGATCGGTGAGCTGAACGCCGGGTGGCGGCTGGCGACGGCGATGCTGATGTACGAGCGGGTCGCGATCGGGACCGGTTCGAGCTCGGGCATCAAGACGCCGACCTCCGACTTCCTGATCAAGACCGCACGCAAGCACGGCATGCTCGACGACGCCATCACCCGCCAGGAGCTGATGAAGATCTACGCCGAGGAGACGGCCAAGAGCCTGGTGTCGCTCCGCACCCGGGCCGAGCTCAAGGCGGGCATGACCCCCGGCCCCGGCGGCTCGCTCGGCAAGCTGCACGGAGCCAAGATCGCCCGCATGTCGCGTTCGGTGATGATGAACCTCGCGGGGCCGGCCTCCGCCGCGTGGGATGTCGGCGCCGACGACGCGGACCGCCTCGCGAGCTCCACGCTCCGCAGCTTCAGCTCGAACATCGCCGGAGGGACCGACGAGATACAGAAGAACATCATCGGTGACCGGGTGCTCGGCCTCCCCCGGGACATCGCCGTCGACCGGGACGTGGCGTTCAAGGACCTCAAGGTAGGCACTCAGTCGAGCTGACAGGACCCAGCCGCGCCTCGTCGCTACGCCTCGGTGATGGTGACCGACTCGATGACCATCGTGTCGTTCGGCTTGTCGCCCGCCCCGGTCGACACCTTCTCCATCACATCCACGTGTTCGAGGCCCTTCACGACCTTGCCGAACAGCGAGTACTGCGGCGGCAGGCCGACGCCGCTCGGTCCACTGATGATGAAGAACTGGCTGCCGTTGGTGTTCGGACCGGCGTTGGCCATCGCCAGCGAACCGAGCTCGTACCGACCGGGCTTGGGCAGCTCGTCCTCGAACCGGTAGCCGGGACCGCCCCGACCGGAGCCCTCCGGGCACCCGCCCTGCAGCACGAAGCCCTGGATGACCCGATGGAAGGTCAGCCCGTCGTAGTAGTGGTAGCGGGCCAGCGACACGAAGTTGTTGACCGTCTTGGGCGCGGCGACGGGATCGAGGGCGATCGTCAGCGTGCCGTAGTTGGTGACCATCTCGGCCGAGTAGGTCTTCGACGGGTCGATGCACATGTCGAAGGGGCCATCGAAGGTGGTCTGGCGCGGGCTGGAGCCATCGGCGGCTGGGCAGTCGGGCACGGGGCACTCTCCTGATCGTCGGATCATTGGACCCGCACACCCTAGGCGGTTTCCACCCACCTGACCCCCGAGGGGACGGCCCTAGGAGTCTCCTAGGCGGTCACGACGAAGCACTTGCGCAGTCTGGCCGCCCGCATCTCGATGAGGCGATATGAGCAATACGTCGAGCGCGCGGGGCGCGCCTCGACAGAGTTCGCCCCCGGCCCCGCTAGGCGTCCTTGGCGGCCCGGAAGCCGTGCTCCAGGTCGGCGAGAATGTCGTCGAGCGACTCGATCCCCACCGACAACCGAACCAGACCGGCCTCCACTCCGGTCGAGCGCTGCTCGTCCTCGGTGAGCTGGCTGTGGGTCGTCGACGCGGGATGGATGACGAGCGACCGAACGTCGCCGATGTTGGCAACATGGCTGTGCAGCTCGAGCGCGTCGACGAAGCGGCGACCGGCCTCCAGACCGCCCTTGATGATGAACGCCGGCACCGAGCCGGCACCGCGGCCCTGGCCGTACTTTTGGGCGGCGTCGTACCACGGCGACGACGGGAGCCCGGCGTAGTACACCTCCTCGACCTCGTCACGACCTTCGAGCCACTCGGCGACCGCTTGAGCGTTCTCGACGTGGCGCTCCATCCGCAACGAGAGCGTTTCGAGCCCCTGCAGCACGAGGAACGCGTTGAACGGGCTGATCGCCGACCCCATGTCGCGGAGGAGCTGGATCCGGGCCTTGGCGATGAACGAACCGGCGCCGAGCATCGGCCAGTAGGTGAGACCGTTGTAGCTGGGGTCGGGTTGGTTGAAGTTGGGATACCGCTCGGCGTCACTGAACTCGAACGAACCGCCGTCGACGATGGCGCCGGCGATGGCGGTGCCGTGACCCGCAAGGAACTTGGTGGCCGAGTGGACCACGATGTCGGCCCCCCAGTCGAGGGGGCGGATGAGGTAGGGCGTAGCGACGGTGTTGTCCAAGATCAGTGGCACGCCGGCGTCATGGGCGACACCCGCCACGCCTTCGATGTCGAAGATGTTGTTCTTCGGGTTGCCGATCGTCTCGCCGTAGAAGGCCTTGGTGTTGGGCCGGACCGCAGCCCGCCAGGCGTCGAGGTCGTCGACGTCTTCCACGAAAGTGGTCTCGATGCCGAGCTTGGGCATCGTGTAGTGCAGCAGGTTGTAGGTCCCGCCGTAGAGGGCGGCGCCGGACACGATGTGCGAGCCGGTCTCGGCAACATTGAGGATCGCTATCGTCTCGGCCGCCTGGCCCGAGGAAACGAACAGCCCGCCGGGCACGCCAGCGGCCGTCTCGGCCAACCCGTTCTCGAGGGCGGCGAGCCGGACCTCGGCCACGCCCTGGGTCGGGTTCATGATCCTCGTGTAGATGTTGCCCGGCTCGGCCAGGGCGAAGAGGTTGGCGGCGTGCTCGGAGTCCCGGAACTGGTACGCCGTCGTCTGGTAGATGGGGACGGCGCGTGCTCCCGTCGCGGCGTCGGGCTCCTGACCCGAGTGGATCTGGCGGGTCTCGAACCCCCAAGCGTCTCCTGCCATGAGTGCTGTCCCTCCCGGGTCGTCGGCTCGGCACAGCCTAATCGCGACCGGCTGCGATTCCCGACTCGGTCGATCATCTTTGCCGCTCGGCCCGATCCTGCCCCATCTCCTTCCACACGACCACCGAGATCGCCGACACCGCTCAACTCTTCGTGCGACACACCACCACGAGGTCGGGGAGGGCCAAGCCCACTACCCCCTGGCGTAGGAAGCGATGTAGGGCAGGTTCCGGTAACACTGATCGACGTCGAGTCCGTAGCCGATCACGAACGCAGGCGGCAGCTGGAAGCCGACGTAGTCGATGACGAGATCGTCGACTTGGCTGCCCTCGCGGAGC
>JAOTYQ010000339.1 GCA_029861725.1 Acidimicrobiia bacterium
CAGCCGACATCTACACCATCGAGGAACTCGAACCACAGCTTCAAACTCGACGCATACGCCCGCTGCGTGTTTGGCGATCGCTCCAACGAAGCCAGATACGACAAGAACCCTTCGACCGGCGCCACCGGCCCGCCGTCGCCGCCGAGGACAGTCCACGACACCGCTCCTGTCACCGGCATCACCACCCGCTGCACGATCACAAGGCACAACGGAGAAAGAAGATGGCTGGACCCTACGCCCGATCCCTCACCACACCTGGGATGTGCGTCAAGGACAACCCGAGATAACACGTCCACCACGAAGCCCCACGCCTGCGTCAGCTACATCGAAGACAGCCCAACCAGCACTGGAGATATGTGCCGTACTGCGTGGGCGGCTCGGCTGCCTATGGTCGGCCAGTATGAAGCGACGGTGCCCAGTGAAAACACAATCTGGCACACAATGCAGTCGAACCACCGACGAGCGATTCTGTTGGCAGCATGCACAGATAGCTTCTCAAATTGAGCAGCGTCGAGATAACACCGAGCTAACAACGACGCCCGGTTCGAAGGGTGTCGTACTGCAGCTTTGGGGCCAGGAGCTAGCGGATCACCTATTCATCGTCAAGACGGCCATGTTGGTCTCGGACAGAGTGCGGTGGAGACCTGGCGCTGAAGTTCAACAACGCCTCGGTCGATCCGCGCTATCCGTGGACGGCTTCGCCGATTTGAAGGAACTGGCTTCGTCGGATCGCTTCGCCTTTAAGGTTGACGACATGGCACGCCCATTCGATGAATCTGAGTACAAATCCGATGATCCAAGCACTCTCCACAATGCGGAGGTCCCACTTCATTGGGGCGACGAATATGTTGAGTACCTCGTCATTCGTGAGCTGCCGATCGGCTCGGAGTCGGACGGGACCGCAGGCCGGGCCATTCTGTCCGCACTCAACGACGATCCCGACGAAAGTGCCGATATCTCCCGCCTCGGGATCAACCCGATCCACTTCGTTGACCGGCTCCCAGAGCGTATAACTAGGAACTATCCGCTGTTCGCTTATCGTCGGTTGATTGATGACATTCGAGACAGGCGGCAGATCACGATCCTCGATGAAGAGGCACGGGCTACGCTGGCGTTCGTCAGGGACCTTATCGACGACTTACGTCGCGACCACGATGATTGGGACGAAGATCCGGACTATACGCGCCTAGTAGAAGGGATCTTCAAATCTGCAGGAGAGCCCAGTTCGTGGTTCGAAGCCGCAGCGGAAGCCTCTTTCAATGCTGCACACCACTACACGATGTTTGCACTGCCATGGGCTCACCACTATCCGCCTGAGCTCTTGCTCGCGTGGATCGACGAGCTATCGGATTCGCTAGATGCCTACAACGAACTCGTCGCTAAGCTCTGGGCTGATTTCGACAACTCCGGGGCTGGAAGTCGGAGCACTTTTCAGCTCGACGAGCTGTGTCGAGTCCTTGACCAACAGTACGAGGAACTAAGGCGACACGTTCGATCTAGCCGACTGCTGTCAGTCACCAAGCGCAACCTCCCAGAGTTCGTCGGGCAGCAGACGATGGCCGTAGTGCCAGCATTGATCCTATCGGGCGCCTTCGTTGTGTTGCTGACGAGTGGCATGGTTACTGTCGGTCAGGCGGTTAAGAACACCTGGGAAGGTGTTCGCGAACGCTCCCGAGTATCAGCCGAGGTCGGCGCAACGCCGATGTATTGGCAGTATCAACTTTCGCCAGAAAACTGGACAACCATGCCCGATTGGTTGATCGAATAGCCTGGCAACAACTGTACGGCCACCGGCCCTCCCCGGCTCCGGCTAGTCGGTGGCTCACAACCGGCGTGTTGGCCCGGGTCGGGCGCTCGGGAATGCGACCACGGACGGTGCAGCGAGCGTTTCCGGCTCGATGAAGGGCCCTGCCGTCACGGTCATTGGCGAGCAGAGTCACGCCGCCGGTGATGCCGAGCGCGCGATACGTGCCGTCCTCGGAAGGCCGGCCGGGAGGCTCGACGAACATTGTCGACCGCCCGCCCAGCCCCCGCTGGAGCCGGGAGCACCTTGGTCCGATGAGTTCGAGATTGCCGGATCCAGGATGGGTGTGAGCGCGTTTCGGCCCCGCGAATATCGAGCACGGCAGCAGGGCCGCGGTGTGCGGGGCGTCCGATCCGAGTCGCAGGCGCCAGCCGCTGAACCGACCCGGCCATACCGAATTCCCCGACGCGCTCCGCGGAGCCCAGCTCGGGGCGGGCTGGGGAGGAGCGCAGCGGCTGACCTCGCTGTCGTAGAACGGGAAATCCTCACTCTTTTACACGCCTCGAACCCGGGGGTCAGGGGTCTCTTCAGAAACCAGCGATCGCCATGCGGTCACCGCTCTCCGGGAACGGGTCGGCAACGACGCAGATCTCAGGTGTGACGACACAGTCGATGAGTTCGCCGTCGGATCGCTGGAACTGCTGGAACACTTGCATCTGGCCGGAGACCCGGCCGTTTTCGTCGGCGGCGGTCACCAGCCCGTAGTCGTACAAGCAGTCCTCAGCGTCAACAGACCTCGGCAGGGTGCCTAGCGGGCATTGGGAGAGGCGAACCGTTGACCCCGGACTGAAACCAGTCCCGGCCACCTGTGCCGTCGCAGCGTTCTCCTCGTACGGCTCCACCACATCGATCTCGAGACTGGGAGCTTCCGGCGAAGGGAAATCCGGAGGGAACTCCAGGTCGTCCGAACTCATGACGGCCGACCGGTCGGGTGGTATCACACCGACGATGCACCCATCCAACAGGCAGTCGATCTCTCGGCGAACCCCGACGCCGATGAAAGGCGTCACTTCGAACTCCTGCGTGAACGTCCCGTCCGCCTCCACCTCGACGATATAACGATCCGGCCGCATGAAGCAGAGTTCACCGCTGGGGTAGGGCCCCGCCTCCGCCGAGCACTGCAACAGAACGAGTTGAGCGCCCGTTTGGAAACCGCTGGCCTCGACCAGGACACGTGAACCGGAGACCTCCGATACCCGCAACGTCCCGGTGCCCCCTTGCCTGGCTGTGTCATCGGTCGACGAATCAACCACCGTCGAGTCCGTCCCACCGCCGGCAGACTCGACGGTGGACGTGGTGGAGCTGACAACCGCTGGTTCGTCCGGCTTACTGCACGCCTGCGAAACGAGGCAGGTAACCGTAAGAGCTAACGCCAGCGGTGCACCGACGTGCCGCCTACGGGTAACCAAAGTAGACGTCTATGCCGTAGCCGATTCTCCAGGCGTAGGCTTCCTCGGCTATCAACCAGTTCCGGCCGGTGACCCACGTATGGAACTCCACCTCCACATAGCAGGCAACGGCGTTCGTCGAGTTGAGTTCGCCAAGGTTGCTTCTATACACGGGCCTATCGTTGGTTCCCGGGCTCGAAGGGCCGAGAGTGGAAACGAGCTTTTGTCCGCACGTGTTGCCGCTGCTCGACACATACAGCATGTGAGTGCCGTTGTTCCCGCTCGACGACGAGCCACCACAAGGGCTGCCGTCCCCTTGGGCGTTGGAGTGAACGGGCACATGCAGGTTCACCCCGGCAGCGTTGGAGTTGGCGATGTTCTGCGACGCCGTTCCGGTCCCGACGATCGTCTTGTACCCACGGTTCCGCAGGCCGCCTTGGCCGTAGTACGTGATCGCAGCAGCGTCCCAGGTCGTGGCGACCGACTGCGAGTTCTCGTTGTAACCGTTGCAGCCGGAATTCGGAATACAAGGGCCGCCCGGGATGCCATCGTTCCCATCATGGCAGGCACGTGACAGGTAGATCGTGTAGCCGTTCCATGAGCCACTTGGGGGGTTGACGGAGAAGTCGGCTGCTGCGGGCGTCACGCCGAAGCTCAAGCTGAGAGCGACGATGGCACTCACCAGCAACGCCAGCCTTACCATGCGTCGAGTTGTCGTACACCTTCGCACCTGGACTCCTCCGGTTGGTTCGCTCGTCTGCTCCACCTCAAGCTGAGAATACATCGTTCTAACCCAGCATCTCGTTGAGCGCGTCCATCGAAACAACTGCGCAAATGTCGCCGCCGGTCATGTACGCGTATTCGAGGCAGTCTCCGCCGATTGTGAACTGCACGGTTTTGACGGTCTCCAGCGAGAAGACGGTGAGCAAGAGATCGCGGTCGATCTCCGCCGCTGCGGCTTTCGGTAGGGGCTTGAGCAGGCCGTCCGGAAGATGGACGACGACGTTCCCGTCGTTGTCTTCGACGGTGATCGGGTTCGCCTGGGAGGCTCGCTCCGCCCCATTCGCACCTAGTGCTTCCAGGAGGGCGTCCGGGAGCGCGTCGCTCGTGGCCCTCCCCGGGGGCCGACCTTGTCCGACGTCCACGGGCGGGCCTTGCCGGACACTACCGTCGTTGGGGTCACATCCGAGGAACGCTCTGGCAGCTGCAGCCCGCGCTACTCGGGGCAGATAGGGGCACTTCGGTGGGTCGACGGGCCTGTCGCCCCGGGCTTCAGCACGGTCTCGCGCTCGTCGTTCGTGACCTGGGGGCGTGGGTCGGTCTCCACCTGGTGGGATGAGCTCGATTGTGAAGTCGTCTGATCTCTCGAGGAGCTCTTCGACCTTGCGGTCGTAGTCCGGGTCAGACATGTCGAGTACGACGTGAGATGCGGACGCGTCGAATTCCGGCTCTTCGCTCTCTTGGCTTGATGCCGTCGAACCGGCCGCTAACGCGAGCAGGACGGCCAGGGTCACGACCCCAAGCACTTGCAGTCGACGTTTGGGCATATCCCGTTCCCCCTGGTGTCGTCGCTACTGGTCGACGCCTCGTACGTGCGGCGGCTTCCGGCGGTAGAACTCAGCGCCCCGGGTACGAACAGAGCCCTGAGCACGACCTCGCGCTGACGGTAAGTCGAACATAACGATATGTCAACGACGATCGCGTCTGGTAATGGCGGGGTGGGCTCCCATCGCACATCGACCGCCGGAGCAGGAGGAACCGACGGGATTCGCAGAACGACACCAGGGTCCGCGGGCAAAGGTATGGCTACCGCAGATGAGGCGAACCCCAAGCGCTCTGCGCTGGCCGAGGTCGCGTCGAAGAAGCGTTCGCCGGTTCTCGTAGGTCACTCGATGGGCGGCTACATCGTCCAGCGGTATCTCGAGTCGAACAACGCCGCGCATGCCGTCCTCGTCGCATCCGTTCCCTCCAACGGCATCCTCCACGCCAACCTGCGGGCGATTCGGCATCGACCGACAGCTGCGCTCATGGCCGCAGTGCTGCTCGACTACAGCCACTTCGTGCGCACCGAAGAACTCGTGCACGAGCAGTTCTTCGCGCCCGACACGCCTCCCGACGTGGTGACGGCCTGTCACAGGCGGCTGCAGAACGAATCGGCGATCGCGATCAGCACGATGGCCGTTCGGCGCCCGCGCCCGGAACGGGTCCGCACCCCCGTCACCGTCGTCGCTGCGACACACGACGGGATCTTCACGTTGAGGTAACAGCACGCGCTCAGCGCCTCCCACGGCGTCGATCCGGTGGTTCTCGATGGCGGCCACGACCTGATGCTCGACGGGAGCGGGCGCGCGCTCGTCGACACGATCGATGTTGCCACTCAGCCGGCTCGACCCGGCGACTCGTAGGTGCCGGACGAAGCCACGACACAGCCCGTGCTCCGAGCAGACGACACCGGGGAAACCCCCTCAGAATCGCGCCTCCGACGATGCGATCGCGTCCGTCCGGAATCGGCACCTACGAGCGGGCGGAGCACACCGAGGCTCGGTCGTCCGTCCCACTAGGTATCAGCGCGCTGAAACCCCGATCTGCCGCGCTCTGGTACCGGCGAACTCGGGCGCCCAGCACACGCGGAAATGTCCAGGTGAACCATTCGCAACTGCCGCTGTCGAGCCAGCGATCAGAGGAGGCCGTTCTTGGATCCCGGGGTGCCCTGCTAACCCGTCTGCTAGCGACGTGCCCACCTCGATGACCGGAGACAGCCGCCGAGCCGCCGAGCCAGCGGAGCGGGATTCAGCGAGATGCTTGACATACTGTCCTACTGTATTACAATAGGACAGTAGTACACTTTGAGGAAGGAGCGCTCATGTCGAACGAATCGACGCCAGTCACCGTCCGGCTGGATCCCGAAACGAACGCGATGATTGAACGACACATTGGCATGCGTGGACTCCTGGGCAACCCCACCAATCGCAGCGAGGTCATCAGGGATGCCCTCCATAGCTATCTCCCGCCCTTTGAGAAGGCGCTGAAGGAGGAGGTCAAGAAGACGCTCTAACGACTGGACCGCCATGTGCTCCTGGTCTTGCCTCAGCAGAAATGCGTTCCATTCCGCCGTGAACGCAGTCCACTGCGGAGGCAACCACTCAACCAAGGAAGGAGCTATGGACCCAGAGGAAAGCAAAGACGAAAGAATCGAGCGAGCAAAATCGAAAGCAGCTGCAGAGTCCGCCAAGAAGGCCGCTTCCATCTATTCGCCATCTAGGCCCTCGGCGGTCCACACTGGTGGCCGACGGTGAACCAAGGTCGGCTACCTGCGAATGACCTGGTCACAGCGGTCGAGCGCCGTCGGTCACGGGTGGGTCCAGGCCAGGGGAGTGGGGCTCATAACCCGAAGGTCGCAGGTTCAAATCCTACCCCCGCCACTGAACGTAAGCCCTGGTCCCGGTCCTACCGGTGCCAGGGCTTTCAAGTTCGCAGACGCCCGGTCGGACCGA
>JAOTYQ010000340.1 GCA_029861725.1 Acidimicrobiia bacterium
GCGAGGCCGTCATCACGGTAATGGTTGTCAGAGCAGTGCTGACGACGCGGCCCGATCTCGTGCGCGAAGCACGCGGGACCGACGACCGGGTCGGGCCGACGAGCCGTCAGGCGGTCGGATTGCGCGTCGGTGTGGCCGGCATGGTCGCGGCGCTCGTCGTGGCCGCTGGAGTGAGCCAGTTCTCCTCCGGCGCCCCCGACGGCCTCGAGCGAGTTGCGATCGACAACGGTTTCGCCGAGACGGGCGTCGAGCACACACTTTCGGATCGGGCGCTGGCCGACTATGGCGACGGCTTCGAGGACGAGGCGGCGGGAACCGCAGCGTCGGGGCTCGTTGGTACGGTCGCCGTTCTGGGCATCGCGATGGGTGGGTTGTGGGCGGCAACGAGGCTGCTCCGCCGCACGAGGGCCGAGCTCCGAACCGTGGTCGATGATCGGCGCGGCCAAGCCGAGGCGGAGGCATAGTCGTGGCCGACGCCGGCGTTGCCGCGCTGTATGTGCCGGGGACAACTCGGGTGCATGTCCTGCCGGCCCAGGTCAAGGTCGCCGGTGCGATCGGTCTGGTGTTCGCGGTCGCCCTTACGCCCCGGGAGGCGTTCTGGGCCTATGGCCTCTTTGCCGCAACGATCGCAGTGGTGGCAGCGTCTGCGGGGCTGCGCCCGTCGCTCATCGCCCGGCGCATGGCCGTCGAGGTGCCCTTCGTGGCATTCGCGCTGATGCTGCCCCTCGTTGGCCAGGGTGAGCGGACCGAGGTGCTTCGTCTTTCACTGTCGGTCAGCGGATTGTGGGCGGCCTGGACGATCCTGGCCAAGGCAACACTCGGCGTCGCGGTGTCGGTCGTGCTCGCCTCGACGACACCGGCTACCCAGATCATCGGTGGGCTCGAGGCCCTCCGGGTCCCTCGCCCATTCACCGCAATCATGGGCTTCATGCTCCGCTACGCCGACGTGCTCACAGAGAAGATCGGCGCCCAGCGACAGGCCATGGCGTCGCGAGGGTACGACCCTCGATGGTTCTTCCAGGCCAAACCGCTCGCCATCTCGGCCGGCACCCTCTTCGTGCGCAGCTACGAACGAGGCGAGAGAATCCAGCGAGCAATGATCGCTCGCGGATTCGCAGGAACGATGCCGGCATCTCGCCAACAACCCGCAACGCGATCCGACTGGTTGATCGCACTCACACCCGCTGGCGCGGCGTTCGCCGTGGCCCTCGCCTCATGGAGGTTGTTATGAGTCATCACTCGATCGTCGTAGACGACCTTGCCTATTCCTATCCGGATGGTACGTCGGCGCTCACCGGCGTTAGCTTCGTTCTCGAACCGGGGGAGCGGGTGGCGCTGCTCGGGGCTAACGGGGCAGGCAAGACCACACTGGCGCTCCATCTCAACGGTCTGCTCACGCCCGAGCGCGGCACGGTCAGGGTGGCCGGCCTGCCGGTCGAAGAGCCCCATCTCATGGAGGTCCGCCGGAGGGTCGGCATCGTGTTCCAGGACCCCGACGACCAACTGTTCATGCCGACTCTGGCCGAAGATGTCGCATTCGGTCCTGCCAATCTCGGGCTGGCGGGAGTCGAACTCGAGCGCTGTATCGACGACGCCCTCGACGCCATGGGCCTCCTCGAGTTGCGTCATCGGGCACCCCATCATCTGAGCTTCGGGCAGCGACGTCGCGCCGCCGTCGCAACCGTGCTGTCGATGCGTCCCGACATCCTCGTGTTCGACGAGCCGACCTCGAACATGGACCAGGCAGGGCGGCGGGAGTTCGCCGAGGTACTCGAGACGCTCGACGTCACGATGCTCACCATCACCCACGACGTCTCCCACGCCCTCAGGACCTGCCCGCGGGCGATCGTGATGAGCGGAGGCCGCATCGTCGCCGATGGGCCGACTGCTGAGTTGCTCGCCAACGAGCAACTCCTGGCCGCGAACCGGCACGAACTGCCATACGGCCTTGGGCTCACACCCGAGTGCAGGCGTGCGGCCTGATGACCGGAGGCGACGAGTGCAAGGCGAGCCGATGAGCCACGGCCATGTTCACGACGACCACGGTGACCACGAAGGAGATCCTCCCCGCGCCCGCTGGAGGCGCTGGATGCACCACGTAGCGCACGCGCTCGGCCACAGCCACGATCCCGGCGAGCGACTCGATGAGCAACTCGAGACGAGCTCACAGGGAATCCGGGCAGTCAAGGTCTCGCTCGTGTTGCTACTGGTCACTGCCGCACTACAGGCCGTCGTCGTCGCACTGAGCGGCAGTGTCGCCCTCTTTGCCGACACGATCCACAACGTCGCAGACGCCCTCACTGCCATCCCGTTGTGGATCGCCTTCCGGGTCGGTCGCCGGACCGCAACCCGACGATTCACCTACGGCTACGGCCGGGCTGAGGACCTCGCCGGTTTGTTCGTGATCGCCGTCATCACGGTCTCGGCTGTATTTGCCATCGTCGCGGCCACCAGTCGCCTATTCTCACCCCGCGAGCTCGACCACCTCGCACTGGTCGGACTCGCCGCCGTCGTTGGGTTCGTTGGCAACGAGGTCGTCGCTCGCTACCGAATGAACGTCGGCAACCGCATCGGATCGGCGGCCCTAGTGGCCGACGGCCTGCACGCCCGAACCGACGCCATGACCTCCCTCGCCGTAGGGGCGAGCGTGCTGGGCGCAGGCCTCGGCTTCCCGATCATCGACCCGATCGTGGCAATCGTCATCGCCGCGGTGATCCTGAAAATCCTCGTAGATGCCGCCCGCCACGTCTTGCGGCGCATCATGGACGGTGTCGACGAAGACCTCCTCACGACTGCGGAGACCACCGTGATGGACTTGCCATTCGTGAGCGGCGTCGACAGCGTGCGCCTTCGCTGGGTCGGCCACAAACTCTGGGCCGAGATCGACATCACGATCGATCGTGATCTCGCGTTTCGCCAGGCCCACGCGATCGCTCACAAAGCCGAGCACGCCCTCCACCACGAGCTAGCGCGGCTGGCATCGGTCACCGTCCACGCCCACCCGCCCGCTAGTCACGGCCTCGCCGACACGAGGCGACCGAAGTCTGGTCGCCCAAACGTGGATGAGTGTCAACCGAGTGATGACGAGTCTGCTGCGGTCACGCGCCCGTCAGCCGGCTGAGGTTCTGGCACAAGGGGGTGATTTCGCCGCTCACCCCAGCTCGGGTGAAGACACACCAGATGGGCTGCTCGAAAATCGGACTATACCAAATCATCAGCAGAGAGGGAGTGAGAATGTGACGTCTCATCACCGCAGCTGCGGACCGATCTGACGATGACCGAGGCCGGCGAAGGGCCCAGTGAGCACCGGTCGCGCTGGCGGCACGCTCCGCGATTCCGTTCAGTCCTGCTCGTCGGGTTGATTGCCCTGGCGGTGTTATGGCTGGCGCCGCTGATCTCGGCGTTCGTCGCCGACATCGACCTCGAGTCGCTCGAGCGGGCCGGTCTCGTGATCTTTGCGTTCGTCGTCCTCGACGCGGTCATTCCCATCTTTCCCAGCGAGTCGCTCCTCACCACAGCCTCGAACCTGGCAGCCCAGTCGGGCTCCTCCATCGAGTTGTGGCGGGTCATGTTGGCCGGCGCCCTCGGCGCCACCGTAGGCGACTCACTCCTCTATTGGCTCTCAAGAACGGTGCTCCGCCGTTTCATGGCCGACCGGGTGGCCAAGGCTGAAGAGAACCCCAAAGCGGCGCGGGCCCTCGAGGTCTTGAGCGGCACGGCGCCGCTACTCATCACGTTCGGCCGGTTCGTACCCGGCCTACGGTTCATCGTCGGCGCCACGATGGGTCTGACCCGCTACCCGTACCCCCGCTTCCTGCTGTGGGACGCCATCGGCGGGACGCTCTGGGCCGTTTACACCTGTGGCTTCTCCTATCTGGTCGCGTCGGTGATCGACGACAAGCCCGTGCTGTCCATCGCCGTCTCAGTCATCGTCACTACTGCCCTGCTCGGCCTCCTCTACGAGCCTCTCAAGAAGAACTGGGACGAGAATGCCCCCGAGTCGACACCGTTGGCGGACACAGCATGAACCAGACTCCACAACGACCGCAGCGCACGACAGGCGTTTCTTTCCCGCTACCCCACTTCCCCGACCGAACTGAACTGACCGGGGCGACGCGGTGAGCTTCTGGCTGTTCGCCGTAGCCGGCTTCTTCGTCGTCTATGCATTGTTCTCGCGACGGTTGAGTACGACCGCCATCACGGGCCCGATGGTCTTCGTGACGGCGGGGCTGGTCATCGGGTCGGACGGGCTCGACATCCTTCAGACGACACCGACCTCCGAGGCCGTCACGGCATTACTGGAGATCACACTGGCCGTCGTGTTGTTCAGCGACGCCAACGCAATCAACAGCACCGCCTGGCGGCGGGAAGCGTTCGTCCCGGGTCGTCTGCTGGTGACGGGAATGCCGCTGACCATCCTCTTTGGATTCGTCGCCGCAGTGACCCTGTTCACCGAGCTCGGCATCTGGGAGGCCGCGCTGATCGCCGCCATTCTCGCTCCCACCGACGCATCGCTGGGGCAGGCGGTCATATCGAACCGGCGGGTCCCGCAACGGATCCGCCAGGGACTCAACGTCGAGAGCGGCCTCAACGACGGCGTCGTGCTGCCCCTGGTTCTCATCTTCCTGGGAGCTGCCGAGGAATCTGCCACCACTGGCTCGTTCAGCGAGGCGCTGTCGTTCATTGGCCAGGAGATCCTGATCGCCACTGTCATCGGCATCACCGCCGGCTGGGTCGGTGCCAGGGTGATCCTCACCGCAACTCGCCGAGGCTGGATCTCGCAGATGTGGACCCAGATCGGAGGGCTGGCCCTGGCCGCGGCCGCCTACGGGCTCGCCGTTCCTCTCGACGGCAGTGGTTTCATCGCAGCATGGCTCACCGGTCTGACCCTCGGAGCGCTCACGAGAGGACAGGTCGACGAGCTCACCGAGTTCTCCGAGACTCTCGGGTCGGCGTTGACGGCGCTGAGCTTCCTCGTCTTTGGAGCCATCCTCCTCGGCCCGGCGATGGGCGATCTGACTTGGCAGGTGGCACTGTATGCCGTGCTTAGCCTGACGCTCGTCCGAATGCTCCCGGTCGCGCTCTCGATGCTGGGTTCGGGGCTGGGGCGGCCCTCGGTGCTGTATCTCGGTTGGTTCGGGCCCCGCGGCCTGGCCTCGATCATCTTCGCCGGGATCGTCATCGAGGATGCCGAGCTTCCGGGAGCGCCAACGATCATTACGGTGGTCATGGTCACCGTCGGCCTGAGCGTGTTCGCCCACGGGGCGACGTCGTGGGTCGGATCGCAGGCCTACGGCGACTGGTACCGCACCGCCGAAGAGGCCGACACCGACATCCCCGAAGCCGCCCAAGGCCCCCAGAGCCCGCTGTCAGGCCGGCTCGACGCCCCGCCAACCTGACGTAGTCGGTGCGGCAACGCCCGATCGGCTACTGGGGACAACTTGGAGCTCGGGGGCCCTGAGGACCCGAGCACGGAGTCGGCCAGGCGCTATCCCGAACTGGGGGGTGCGGGGTCGATTGTGCTGTGCCGGCGGTCGACGAGCACGCCGATGATCTCGGCGCCGAACAGCAGGATCTGGGCTACGTAGTAGATGAAGACGAGCCCGACCACGATGGCGCTGGCAGCGCCAGCGACGCTGTTGCTGCCGACGAAGCGCAGGTACAGCCCGTAGCCCCAGGACAACATGGCGAGCGCGCTCGATGCTACGACCGTTCCCGGCCACACCTCGCTCCACCGCGGGTTGTGCGTTCTCGGGGTGTGCCGGTAGAGCAGTCCAAGAGCGGCGACGGCCACCAACGTCGACAACATCGTCCCCGCGACCCGAACGAGAGCATCGAGCAGCGCCGGGCTCAGCTGTCGCTCCACGAAGGCCAGCACCTGTTCTGACACGATGATCGTGGCCAGGACAACGCCGGCGGCGATCGGCATCAGCGCGCCGAACGCCCGGTTCTGGAGGGAGGTGGTGAGATTCGAGTCGTAGGGCACGTCCCAGATCACCTCGAGGGTGTCCCTCCACGCAACGAAGAGCGCCGATGCCGAGTACAGCACCCCGCCGATACTGATGAGCACGAAGCCCGAAGTGTCGATATTCTCCCGCAGCCCCGCAACCGCATCTTCGATCTCTTTCGCTGCGGCGATACCCAACACGTCATCGAGCCGGTCTACTAATCGGCCTTCGGTGGCCTCCTGGCCGACAATCGTGCCGGCGATGGCCAGGGCCAGGAAGATCGTCGGCACCAAAGCGAACACTGAGTAGTACGCCAGTCCGGCGCTGAGCCGCTTGGCTCGGTCGGCCTGGAACGCCCCTCGCGCATCCCGCAACACCTCCAGGCCGGCGGCGACGAAACGCCCCGCGTAGCGCAACCGAAACGTGTTGGGCATCTTCCATCCCTAGCAGAGTCGGGGGAGCGATCGCCGCCCTCGAGGATCTCGAAAGCAGAGGATTCGACCGCGATTCCGCGTTGGTAGCGTGTGCGGCTACTGGGTAGTGACCGGCCATGGTGGCCTCCTGGTCGATGCTGGCCCACCCCGTCAGGCGGCCTGTGCCCGGTCGCGGAGCCAGACATCGACCTGCCGATTGGGCATCTCGATCTCTGCGGTGTCGATGGCCTCTTTCAGCTTGAGGCGGAGATGGCGTTCGAACCGGCGTCGCTCGCCGGCATCGACCCAGACGAT
>JAOTYQ010000341.1 GCA_029861725.1 Acidimicrobiia bacterium
CATCATCGACGGGGTCCCCCGCTGCTGGAGGACCGTCGCCTTGTAGAGCATGAGCCGGGCGGTCTCGTGGGCGAACTTCATGTCGGCGATCTCGTGGGACACGCTCTGGAACGCCCCGATCGCCTGCCCGAACTGAGTGCGGTCGTTGGCGTAGGCGACCGTGTCGGCGATCTGACGCTCGAGCCGGCCGACCGAGCCGGCGAGGAGGAAGGCCCGCTCGGTCTCCATCGCGGTGGAGAAGATCGCGGCGCCTGCGCCCTCGGCCCCGACTCGGGCCGACGACGGCACGATGCAGTCGGTGAAGACGACATCGGCGAACGGTGTCGTCCGGAGGCCCATCTTCGGCCGATTGGGCTGGATCTCGACACCCGGCGTGTCGGCGTCGACCAGGAAGGTCGTAACCCCCCACCGCCCGAGCGACGGGTCGATCGTGGCGAAGACCATGATCACGTCGCTCACCGGCCCGAGGCTCACCCATGCTTTCGTTCCGTTCAATCGGTAGCCACCGTCGATCGCTTCCGCGCTGGTCGTGAGGGCGAACGCATCCGAGCCGGAGCCTGGTTCCGACATCGCGAAGGCCCCGATCGCCGACCCATCGGCCAGGCGGGGCAGGTAGCGGCGTCGCTGCTCGTCGGTGCCGAAGCGATCGAGGGCCATCTGCATCGTCCAGATCTGGGAGCTCAGCCCGAAGACCAGCCCGCCGTCGGCGCACCCGAGCCCGAGCCCCTCGAAGCGGAGCATGGCGGTGATCAGGTCGAGACCATGGCCGCCGAGATCTTCGGGGATGATCAAGCCCTGGATCCCGTAGTCGGCGCAGCGCCGCCAACCCTCTGGCCAGAACTCGCAGTCGTCGTCGCGCTGGTCGAGGGTCGGGTCGACCAGCGCCTCGTTGGCCCAGTCCGCCACTTTGACCTTCTCCGGATGCCGGTCGTCGAGGATCGCATCCAGGGCCAACGTCTGGACGGAGACTCCGGCACCGGTAGTGTCGCCTCGTTGCGGTTCGTCGTCAGATCGCTGGTCTGCCATGACAACCTCGCAATGTGGTGAGCCTCCTGCGGGAGGGGCTTGCGGCGGCTGGATGTCGCGCCGCTGTCGGATGAGGATTCGATTCGGGAGGAGGCACGGTGGACGCGAAAGGACGACTCCCGGCGGGTGTTGCGTCGCTCGCCGACCTGATCCCGATTGCCGCCGAGCGTAACCCCGACGGCATCGCAGTCGCTGACCGGGGGACGACGATCACCTGGTCCGACGCCGATGCGCGGGCCGGCCGGCTCGCGGCCGCGCTGGCCGAGAGCGGGGTTACGGCCGGCGATCGCGTCGGCGTCCACCACCGCAAGTGCACCGACGGCTTCCTGGCCATGCATGCGGTCGTTCGGCGGGGTGGGATCGCGGTCCCTCTCGATCCGACGGCCTCGGGCTCGTACCTCGGTTCTGTCGTCGAGCGAACCGGATGCGAGGTGCTCGTCACCCACGACGATTGCCGGCGGACCGCAACCTCACTGGTCGACTCCGGGGCGCTGCGAGCGGTCGTCGGCCTCGACGCTCTCGACGCCCCGGCGGGGGTGGTGGCCCTCGACCCGACGACCGTCGATCGCCTCGACCCACTCGGCCCGGCCGGCACGCGACCCGACGATCCGGCGTACCTCATCACCACGTCCGGCTCGACCGCCACGCCCAAGAGCATCTGCCACACGCACGCCAGCGCCCTCGCCTATGTTGGCTTCAAGCTCGCGGCCTACGACTTCGGGCCAGACGACCGGATCAGCGACCTGGCCCCCAATCACTTCGACATCTCGACCCAGGCGCTGTGGGTGACACCGGCGGTCGGCGCTACGAACGTCGTCATTCCCGACCAGCACCAGATCCTGCCCGCCAGCCTGTCGCAGCTCATGGCCGACGAGCGGCTCACAGTCTGGTACGGCGTGCCCTACCTGCTCACCCAGCTCGTGAGTCGGGGCTCGCTGGCCGAACGCGACCTCTCCCACCTGCGGTGGGTGCTGTTCGGCGGCGAGGTACTCGCCCCCCAGGTGCTGGCCGATCTGATGCGCCAGCTGCCAGGGGCCCGGTTCAGCAATGTCTATGGCCCAGCCGAGGTCAACGCCTGCACGGTCCATCATCTCGATGAGCTCCCGACCGGTGAGGAACCGGTGCCGATCGGCGGTCCCGTTGCCGACACCGCCGTGCGCGTCGTCGACCCTGACCTCGGTGTCACCCCTCGCCAGGGGGCGCCGGCCGAGGTCGGTCCGGGCGAGCAGGGCGAGCTCTGGGTCAGCGCGCCGACGATGATGCAGGGCTACTGGAACCTACCCGAGCTGACCTCACGTTCGGTGGTCGACTGGGACGGTAAGCGGTGGTATCAGACCGGCGACCTGGGCTACCAGCGAGCGGATGGTGCCCTGGTGTTCTCCGGCCGGGTCGATCATCAGGTCAAGATCCGGGGGTATAGGGTCGAGCTGGAGTCGGTCGAGTCGATTCTCGAGGACCTCGACGGCGTCGCCAACGCCGTTGTCGCCGTTGCCCGCTCGACCGACGGGGGCGATGTCCTGATCGCCGGCATCCTGCCCGAACCCGGCTCTGAGGTGGATCATGAGGCCCTCCGCCGCTGGGCCGACTCCCGGCTCCCGGCGTACGCGGTGCCAACGCGGTTCTCCCCGATAGGCTCGGTCGCCGTCACGGGTAGCGGGAAGCTGGATCGTCGGGAGATCCGCAGCAACCTCGTCGATGCTCACCACGGTGAGGGGGATATATGAGGTCTGAGCTTTCATCGCTGCTGCTCAAGTTCGTGCAGGAGGAGGTATGCATCGGTGACCTCGAGCTGGCGGGCGATACCGACCTGCTGCTCACCGGTGCCGTCGACTCGTTGGGCGTGATCAGGATCACACAGTGGCTGCAGACGACGACGGGCATCGAGGTCGATCCGGCCGACGTCACCCTGGAGAACTTCCAGACCGTCGATCGGATGGTCGCCTATGCGGAGTCACAGGGGGCGGTGATCTGAGCTTCGGATCCTCCCCGCGCGCTGGGTAGATCGACCCAAACCGCGGACACCCCTTACGGCGGAGTGCAGGAGAGTACCAGCGGGCCCGGGGCGCGGCCCGGCAGCAGGGCGTCAGAGCGAGAGCGGGACAGCTGTTGACGAAGATCATCGGAATCTCCGACGTGGCTGTGATCGTTCGCGCTGTCGGCGTCACCGGGCTCCTGGACGAGCTGATCGACCGGCTGCGGTCGTCCTTGGCCAGTTTCGATGCCGAGCTGCTCGAAACGCACGACCGGACGGGCTTCCACTACGACAAGCCAGGCCTGGGATTGGTGGAGTGGATGCCGGCGATGGACGTCGGCCGGCGGGTGTCGGTCAAGACGGTGGGGTACCACCCCGCCAACCCGGCCCAGCGGAACTCCCCGAGCGTGCTGGCTACCACCTCGCTCTACGACACGACCGACGGTCGCCTTCTGCTCGTGTGCGAGGCGACGGTTCTGACCGCACTGCGAACCGGTGCCGCCTCGGCGATCGCCACCGACGTGCTCGCCGCTCCGGAAGCATCGGTGCTCGGGGTCGTGGGGTGCGGTGCGCAGGCGGTCACCCAGATCCACGCCCTGAGCCGAGTGCGCCCGATCGAGCGGGTCGTGGCGTTCGACACGTCGGCCGCGGTGGCCGAGTCGCTACCGTCGCGGCTCGATCGGCTCGAGCTCGACCCGGTCGATGTCCAGCTGGTCGGTCCCGATGACCTCGGGCGGCTGATGAGCGAGGCCGACGTGCTGTGCACGGCCACGACCGTCGACCCGGGAGCCGGCCCGGTGGTGCCGGAGAGCGAGCACCGGCCGTGGCTGCACATCAACGCCGTCGGTGCCGACTTCCCGGGCAAGCGGGAGATCCCGCTCACCTACCTCGACGACGCCCTCGTCTGCCCGGACGTGCCGGCCCAGTGCCTCGTCGAAGGCGAAGCTCAGCAGCTCCGGGCTGAGGACCTCGGCCCGGATCTCGCCGTGCTGGTGCGCAACGAGGGTGAGTACCGCCGCTACCGCGAACTGCTCACCGTCTTCGACTCCACCGGCTGGGCGCTCGAAGACCTCGTGGCGGCCGAACTGCTCAGCGACCACGCCGACCGGCTCGGGGTTGGCACCGAGGTCGACCTCCAACCGACGACCGACGACCCCTACGACCCGTACCGCGCGCTCGACGGCGTCGAGGTCGGTCCCCGCAAACGCGACCCGCGCTAGGAGCGAATCCCGCCATGACCGTGCACCGTCACTCCCCGAAATTGCGTCGTTTGGCCACGTCAGGTGTGGTCAAACGACGCAATCTCGCCGTCGTGGCGCCGTTGGCCGTGGTCGCCGTCATCGTCGCCTTCGTCTTGGGGCCAACGTCACCTGCTGGCGCTCACACCGGCGACCAGTCGTACCTCTACCTCGACGTCACCCAGACGACCCTCGGCGGGCGTATCGAAGCACCCGCCCGCGACCTGCGGGCGGCGCTCGGCCTCACCCTCGAGGGCAACGACGACGAGGTCATGGCCGAGCTCCAGGCCAACCTCGATCGCCTCCACGCCTACTTCGACGAGCACCTGGACATCGGGACCGGCGGCGTCGACTGGACGATCACCTTCGACGGCGTCGACTTGTTCTATTCCGACCTCCCGGAGATCGACGACAACTACGTGCTGTTCCCCTTCACGGTCGACGTCGAGGGCGCGAGCGACGGCGACACCGTCCCTCGCCGCTTCGACGTGCGGTTCGATCCGTTCTTCGACGAGATCGAGGGACGCGACGCGCTCCTCCTCATCGGCAACGACTGGCAGGGAGGCGTGATCGACAACGGTGCGTCCGTGTACTCGGCCTACGGCGCCAACAGCCGCTCGCAACAGGTCGATCTCGGCGAGACCGGGTGGGTCAAGAACGTCGTGGCCAGCGCCAAGCTCGGCGTCAACCACATCAAGACCGGGCCCGACCACATCCTGTTCGTGCTCGTCCTCCTCCTGCCGGCCGTGCTCGTCTTCACCACCGGCTGGGAGCCCGCGGCCTCGTTCGGTGCGGCGCTGTGGCGGGTGCTGAAGATCGTGACGATGTTCACCGTCGCCCACTCGATCACGTTCACCCTCGCCGGTCTCGACATCCTCCCGCTGCCGTCTTCCCGGATCGTCGAGTCGGTCATCGCCATCTCGATCGCGGCCGCTGCCTTGCACAACATCCGACCCATCGCCGCCAACAAGGAGTGGGCGATCTCGTTTGCGTTCGGTCTCTTCCACGGCATGGGATTCGCCTCGCTGGTCTCCGGCCTCGACGTCGATCGCAGCACCCAGCTCGTCTCCCTCCTCGGTCGTAACGTCGGCATCGAGATCGGGCAGGCGGTCGTGGTTCTCCTCCTGTTCCCCGCGCTGTTCCTGCTCCGGCGCACCACCTACTACCGGCCCTTCTTCGTCGGAGCCTCGGTGCTGCTCGCGGCGGTCAGCATCGGTTGGATGATCGAGCGGATCATCGAGATCGATCTCGGGGTCAGTGGACTGGTGGAGCCGATCGTGGCGTGGCCCGAGGTGCTGGCCTACGTGGCCGTGCTGACGGTGGTGGCGTTCGGCCTGGAGCGGACCGAGCGCTCACGAGACCGGCTTCTCCCGGTCGCCGGCGCCGACGACACCGACGAGGTCCCGGTCGTGACCGATCGGGTGAGCGTCCCTTGAGCACGGTCGGCGTCTCCCTCAGCTCGGGCCGCCCGCTGGCTCCGATGCAGCGCGCCCTCTGGACCTCCCAACGCCTCCATCCCGACGCCCCCGTCCAGAACATGGCCCTGCTGACCCACCTCGACGGGCCGGTCGATCCCGAGCGGCTGGCTGCATCGTTCGAGTTGGTCATCGCAGCGTCCGACGTGCTGCGGACCAGGATCGTGGCCGACGACGGGTCCCCCCGGGTGCACCTCGACGCCGAGGCGCAACCTCGGACGATCCTCGAGCTCCCACGAGCCGAGGCCGAGACCTGGGCCCGGGCCCGGGCCTCGACACCGATCGACGTCGGTGTGCGCCCCTACGACAGCGCGATCCTGGTCCACGAGGACGCGACGGTCTCGTGGTACCTCGCGTTGCACCACACGATCACCGACGCAACGTCGTCGTCGCTCGTCTTCGACGCCACGGCGGCCGTATACCACGGCGAGAGGATCGAGATCGGCTCCTACTACCGCTGGGCTCGCCTCCAGGCCGAGCCTGACGGAACCGACGCCGGAGGTGCTGCGACGGCAGAACCGGCCGCCAGGTGGGCAGCACAAGCGATCCGGCACTGGCGCGACCGCCGCCCGGCCGGCGCCATCGACCGACTGTACCGGCCCGTCCGGCGAGCGCGTCCCGAGGCGACCCGCCTCGATGTCAGCCTCGACGAGTCGCTCGCGGCACTGGCGGGTGAGCGACTGCAATCGGACTACCGACTGCTGAGCCCCGATCTGGGCTGGTCGGCGCTGTTGATGACGGCCACGGCTGCGTACCTCTCCGCCCTGAGTGGATCGGCAGAGCTGACAATCGGGCTCCCGGTCCACAACCGGTCCGACGAAGAGACCCGCGACCTCATCGGACCGGTCATGGAGGTCTTCCCGGTCGATATCAGCGTCGAAGCGGGTATGACGTTCCGGGAGCTGCACACTCACGTCGGCAAGGCGATCATGGCCACCCTGGCCAACGCCGCTCCGGGCA
>JAOTYQ010000342.1 GCA_029861725.1 Acidimicrobiia bacterium
TCGTTCAGCAGCTGCCCCAGGGCTCCCGCTCCGACGACGCCGACCATCACGCTCTCGCGCACCACCACCTCCCAGCGATAGAGGCCCAGCGAGACGATCCGGGGTGCCGTCTCGGGGACCGACGCATGCATCGCCGCCTGCAGCCGCGTCGCTCCGATCGATCGCAGACGCCGGGCCGACGTGTCGTCTCGGTCTTCGAAGACTTCTGCGAACAGGCGTCCGAGCACGCCGACGTTGTACACAGCGAGCGCAATGGCACCGGGCCAGATGCCGGGGCGGACGACGAGCACGACGAGGAACGCCCAGACGACCGGTGGGACCGAGCGGAACAGCAAGAGGACGATCCTGAACAACACACCCAGGGGGTCTGGGCGCAGGGCCCGGGGACGAGCGGCGACCAGTCCCAACAGCAAGCCGACGACAACGGCGATCAAGATCGCGATGATCGACATCGCCACGGTGTCCGCGGTGGACTCGAGCAGCTCTCCCCATCCGCCCGGGCCGAGCCTCGGTGGGATGAGGTCGCCGACCAGCTCGACCGATCGACGGACCGTCCGCGTCGACAACAGCTGCGATGAGCCCATGTCGGCCCACCACCAGCTCAGGGGCACGAGCACGGCGATCGCCACGAGCGAGCGGTTCCGCACGGTCGACTCCGTCGAGCGTCGCACACGCGACGACCACGAGTCCGCGAGGCCACTCAGCACCATGAGAGCGAAGATGAGCGTCCAGATCTCCCGATACCGCAGCGACTCGAAGCTGAGGTCGAGCTGGAATCCCAGTCCCCCTGCGCCGATCACCCCGAGCACGGCGGCGGAACGGATGGCGCACTCCAGCCGGTAGAACGCGTACGAGACCAGTTCGCTACGGACCACCGGCAACGTCCCGTACGTCAGGGCTTGGAGGCGACCAGCGCCGATCGCGCGCAGTCGGAGGTACGGCGCCCGTGGTGCTTCGTCGAGGGTCTCCGCGAAGACCTTGGCCGTGATCGCGCCGAACGGGATGCCGATGGCAAGCACGGCGACCATCGGGTCGAAGCCGAGCACCTGGATCAGCAGGAGCGCCCACACGATCTCGTGGACGGCTCGAGGGACGACAAGCGCTGCAGCGAACAATCGTCGTGCGCCGGCGCGCTCGACGGTGAGCTCCGACAGAACAAGCGCGCCGACTGCCCCCAGGACCAGTGACAGCAGCGTCCCGAGCATGGCGAAACCGAGCGTCACCTGGGCGGCTTCGACCGTGATTCGCACGAACGCGCTCGAGAGGTCGGGATCGATCGCTGCTTCCCAGAATCGGCGGAACGCGGGCCAACCGCGAGTGTTGACGACACCACCTGGTGACCGGGCCAGCGCAACCGAGCAGCCGAACCCGAGGAGGATCAGCGCGAGCGCGCGTCGCCGAGGTGCGACGACGCGCTTCGGCATCTCAGGTCGCTTGACGGTACAGGTCGGCGATCTGGCGGTCGGTGACTGCATCCGGCAGCTCGTCGAACTCGATTGCCCCGTTCCTGACACCGATCGCGCGGGAGGTGTGGCGTAGGGCCAGATCCGGGTCGTGGGCGGTGACGACGGCGGTCCACGGCCGCTCGCGGGAGGTCAGCAGTCCCATGATCTCGTCCGAGAGGCGGGGATCGACCGATGAAGTCGGTTCGTCGGCGAGCACCAGCTCGGGGCGCTGGCGGAGCAGGCGCGCGACGGCCACGCGCTGACGCTCGCCGCCCGAGAGCGCGTCGGTCCGTTCATCGGCCCGGTCGGCAAGGCCGACGGCGTCGAGCGCGTCGAGGGACGCAATGCGATCCCGCGCGGTCAGTAACGACCACAGCGATCGGAATGTCGACATGGTGCCGAGGGCGCCGGCGTTGACGTTGTGGTGGACCCGAAGCGGCAGCACGAGGTCGAGGTGTTGGGTGATGAGGCCGATGGCGGCTCGATGACGACGGGGCGCGGGCTCACCGTCGACGAGCTCACGGCCGAGCACCCTCACCTGGCCCGTCGTCGGTGCGATCGAGCCGGCGATCAGCCCGAGCAGCGTCGACTTTCCAGCGCCGCTCGGCCCCAGCACCGCAACGCGCTCACCGTGGTCGATCGCAACGGTGAGCGCGTCGAGCGCCGTGGTCGTAGCGAATTGGACCGAGACGCTTCGCAGATCGACGACCGGGGTCCCCATGGCGTCAACGGATGAGTCCCGCCTGACGGCCGGTGGCTTCGATCGCGGCGTAGTTGGCGTCGTCGGTGACGATGAAGGCACCGGCGCCGAACAGCTCGAGAATCTCGCGGTCTCCTGTATCGTCGGCATCCAGCTTGATCAAGGCGTCGACGAAGGCGTCGGTGAACCCGTCACCGAAACGCTCGTCGAGGTTCGGCTGCGCCACCCAGTGGTAGTCGTGATAGGCGGGTGTGCGGAAGACCTCGATCACCTGGGTGGTATCGATGACGCCTTCTGCGACCCGGGCGTCCCAGACCTGGGAGTTCAGGGCACCGACGTCGAAAGCTCCGGCGCTGACGACCTCGATGGTCGCGTCGTGGGAACCCGAGAATCCCGGAGCTCCGTCGAGGTCGGCGTCGACGTCGACACCGGCCTCCTGCAAGTAGCTCTCCGGCATCAGTCGGCCCGACGTCGAGGACTCGGAGCCGAATGTCAGCGAACGACCGGCGACGGCGCTCAGCCCGGCGATGTCCGTGACCGGTCCGATGCCGCTGTCGGCGCCGGCGATGAAGACCGACGTGAACGCCTCGTCGATGTCGCGCTGGGCGACGGCACGGGCACCGTCGACCTCGAGACGGGCCTGCACACCGGTCAGCCCACCGAACCAGGCCAGGTCCAGGTCGCCAACGGCGAAGGCGGTGACCGCTCCCTGGTAGTCGGTGACCGGCACGTAGTCGACGTCGACGTCGAGTTCCTCGGAGAGGTAGTCGGACAACGACCCATAGGTGCGTTGCAGACGCTCTGGGTCCTGGTCGGGGATCGCTCCGATCCGAAGCGTCGCCTGCTCGGCGTCGTCGCCACCGCAGGCGGCGACGACGGCGCCGAAGGCCAGGGTCAACACCATGATGGATAGGAGAGCGGGGCGGGTCATGGAAATCTCCAGCTGGGGACGAAGTTGAGTTCGGGTGGGTGGGTGCCCGGGAGACGAAGTACGTTCATCCGCCGGCGACACGCACGGCGGTGCCGTGCTTCGGAAGCGTCATCGTCGAAGCAATGAGGTCAACGAGCGAGCGTGCGGCGACGTCGGTCACGGCGTGCGGTAGACGAGTTCGTCGATCTCGTCGAGGACGGTCCGGGCGTGCTCGACGGTCGGCGTGGGCTTGTCTGCCGCGGCGGCGATCAGGGCGAGGGACGCCTCGACGAAGTCGTCGAGGTCGCGTTCGCTCTCGACGACCTCCGTCGTCTGTTCGACCGAGAGCGCCAGCACCGGCGTGTCCGCCAGTGCATGGGCCCGGAGGGTCCGAGCGAACGCCTCGGCGTTGGGTGTGGCGGTGAAGATCACGCAGCCGAACACCTGGACATGAGGCGTCTGCTTGCGGGTTGCCAGGAGATCGCACAGCTCGCTGTAGGCGAATGCCTGGTCGGGGCCGGCCAGATCCGATAGTTCCGCTACCAGCTCGTACCCTTCGGCGCCACCAGTGTCCATCAGGTCGGCCTCGAGCGTTGTGCCCGCTATCGCGTCGTCGGCGTCGGACATCGCTTCTCGGAGGGCGCGTCGCAGATCAGGCCAGAGTCCAGTCATTCGAGTCTCCTCTCATCTCTCCGTCTGCGTGGGAGCGGTCTCGTGATCGCTCGAGGAGTGGGTGCCGGAACCGGCAACGACGTTGCACGGGCCGTCGGTGTAATTCAGGCGAGATCCAGGACGACAATTGCGTCTCCCGGGTCGGTCTCGCAGCCGTACGCGACGGCGTACAGGCCTCGATGCCCATCGATGGAGCGGAGGGCGAACAGGATCGCCGAGTCAGCGGGGTCGCTCACTCCTTCGAAGCGCACGAGCGCATCGGTCGTGAGGGACGCCGGATCGAACGTCCGGTGGCACTCCCTGCATCGAAGACGCCCGTCTTGCGCAACAAAGCTCGACGAATACCCGGCGGCGCTCAGTCGTGTGATCGCTTCGCTCATCGTCTCCATGCGGCCTCCTGCTCGCCGCTCGCCATCTCTGATCGACGTCGCACGACCTCTGGAGGTGGCAATCGCCGCTGCTCGAGCGTCATGGCCAAGCGTCAGCATCACCGCACCGGGTTTGGGCTCGCGACGCTCATGCACCGACGCCGAGCTCGGCCAGGGTGTTGCGCACGCGCCGCCGGGCTCGGTGGAGCAGCACCCGCTGATTGGCGCTCGACAGCCCCAATGCGTCTTCGGCTTCAGCGGAGGTGAGCCCGCAGAGGTCACGCATGGTGAGAATGGTCCGGTAGCGGGTCGGTAGACCCGCAATCACGTCCAGGGCGAGGTCGCCCTCGAGCCGAGACTCGGTCAGACGGACCGGATCGGACCACGACGACTCGTCGGCAATGTGGTCGGTGGACGTCTGGTCCTCGCCGGCCCGGGTGACCCCCAGGGGGACGTGCTGGACACGACGGGTACGCCAACGCCGGGCGCTCTGTCGCCAAAGGATGCCGAACACCCACGTGCTGACCTTCGATCGACCTTCGAAGCGGTCGATGCCCGAGACCACGGCGGCCCACGTGTCTTGCACCACGTCATCGGCCTGCTCGGGCGGGGCCCAGGATCGGGCAGCAGCCACGAGGCGCGGATGGAGGTCCTGAAAGAGCGCTGCGAGGTCGAGCGTCGGCGATGTCGTGGACTCCATGAGCCGGACCCTAGCTACACACCGGGTGAGCCGTCCTCACCCGCGCGGGTGAGTCGGCGCCGGAGGTTGGCGGGATCAGACGATTCCGAGCGTCCTGGCCCGCTCCACTACTCGTCTGCGGTCGGATATCCCGAGCTTCCGGTAGACGGCCTGGGTGTGGGTCTTCACCGTGTTCGTGGACACCGACAGCTCCTGGGCGATCTCGTTTCGAGTCAGTTCGGTCTGGAGCAGCCTCAACACGTCGAGCTCGCGGGCCGTCAAGGGCTCGATGATCGCGTGCTCCGGGCCGGTGGTGACGCGACCTGTGCCCACCTGCTGCTTCACCGTCGAGAGGAGCGCGCCGAGCATGCCCAGGTCTTGTTCTTGCGGCAGCAGCTGCTCGGCGTCGGCGATGAACGACGCCGCGGTAGGTCGCCGGTCGCGACGCAAGCCCAAGGTTGCCCGGACGAGCAGCGCCGCAGCGAGCAGGCTGGGCCATCCGGCGCGTCGTCCCAACGAGATCGCCCGGTCAGCATGGCGCACGCCACCCTTCACGTCGCCGTCGTGTCGGAGAATTCTCGCCAGCACCAGATGGGCCATCAGCGGCTCGCCATACATGGCGGCACCGACTCGCTCGGCCTGTTCCAGCGCCTCGTGCGCGAGCTGTTCGGCGTCGTTGCGTCTACCTCGATCGAAGGCGATCGCTGCTTGGTATCCCTTAGCGAGGATGACCGGGAAGTGCATCCGGCCTTCTGCCCCCGCTCTGACCGACTCTGCGAGCGCCTCATCTGCCCCCACGTGGTCGCCGAGCCAATACTGGCTGCCGCCGAGCGCCAAGGCTGCGACCGACCGCCATGGTGAGGACAGCGGCTCGAGGCTCATCGCAGCCCGGGCGGACGAGGCGGCAAGGGTGAAGGCCCCCTGGAAGTGGCAACACACCGCCTGGACGAGAGCCGCTCCCGACTCGATGGAGGCCGTGCCGTCCAGCGGCGGTGCAGGGCTGGGCACAGACTTCGCAACCGTGACCCAGGCCTCAGCTTCACCGAGACGTCCGAGGTGGGTCATGACCATGGCCTTCGCCATCGCCAGCCGAGCGTCAGCTCTCAGAGCCTCATCGCCGATCTGGTCGAACCAGTGGATGACGGTGTCCCCCTGGCCTTCGAGCGCCCACCGGATCCAGTTGCGGGCGATGACATCGCTGGCGAGCGCGACGTCTCGAGCGGCGAGTGCGTGCTGCACCGCCTCGTCGACAAATCCGTGGTCCACGTACCAGCCCGCTGCTGCGCCGTGCAGCCCGGGGATCGCCTCGGGAGCCGTTGCGGCGAGCTCGCAGCGCAGCAGCTCGGCGAAGAGATGGTGGAAGCGATACCAGTTGCGTCTGGAGTCGAGGGGAATGATGAACAGGTTCGACCGAACAAGTTCCTCCACGACGCGACCGGCGTCAGGTCGCCCGGAGACGGCGCTGGCAAGAGCTCCGTTGAACCGCTCGAGTACGGAGGTGCGGCTCAACAACGCCCGCACGTCGGGCGCAAGACCGGACAACACCTCTGAGGCGAGGAAGTCGGAGACGTGGCGGTGACCTCGATCGAATTCGTCGAGCCACGCCTCCGGATCGTCGGCGACCTGCAACTGGAGCGCCGCAAGGTAGAGCCCGGCGACCCAACCCTCGGTGGAATGGAGCAGACGAGCGAGGAGGTCGCCGTGGATGTCGAGGCCCAGAGCGCGAGCGAACTGCTCCGCCTCTGGCTTGGTCATGCGCAGGTCCTCGGTCGACACCATCCGAAGCTGCCCTCTAACCCGACGGATCGACAGCCGAAGCGGCGGTTCGGTGCGAGAAGCGACGATCACCCGAATGCCGCCTCGACGATGATCGAGGAAGGC